>CALBMW010000615.1 GCA_937896275.1 uncultured Myxococcales bacterium | reverse complement strand
GGCCAGCCTCGGCGATGCCCGGGGGCTGCGTGTCGAAGGTGGGCGCCGCGTTCGTCACCTGCACCTGGATCTGCGAGCGCAGCGGGCGCAGCTCGTTGCCACCCTCGACGGTCACCGTGTACAGCCCGTCGTCCTGGAAGCGGTGGCCGACCTCGCTGCCGCGCGCGAAGGCGCCGTCACCGAAGTTCCACTCCCACAGCTCGGGATCGGGGTTGGCGTCGCGGCCGCAGACCGTCGCGTCGATCTTGCCGTCGACCTGCCCGTCGGCCCCCGCGATGCGGAAGACGAGGCACTCGCCCTCGCCGCCCTCGATGCGGTCGCCGCCGATGGGCACGTCGTTGACCCACGGCTCGAGCTCGAAGTCGTAGTCGGCCACGGTGTCGATGCCCGACCAGGGATCGGTCACCCGCACCCGCACCGTGTGCGGCCCGGCCTCGTCGAAGACGTGCAGGTAGGCACCCTCGGCCAGGTTCTCGGCCTCGTAGGCGTCGTCGGACTCGACGTCGAAGGCGTAGATCAGCTCGTCGCTGTCGACGTCGGTGGCGGTGGCCCGGATCTGCACCCGACCCCCGTCCAGGGGGCTCACCGAGATCTCGCGAATCTCGGTCTTGGAGTCGACCGGCAGCGCGTCGAAGCTGCCCTCGACCGCGGCGCCCGCGGGGTCGGTCACGCGCACGGTGCCCGGGTAGGGCACCTCGTCGTCCCGCCACGCGTAGTCGTGCTCGCCCTGCGCGCCGCCCAGCGCCTGATAGCCCGCGTCGTCGCCGTCGGCCCAGTCGACCTCGTAGGTCAGCCGGTCTCCGTCGGGGTCGGTCGCGTCGATGCTCAGCGTGGCGTGGCCGCCGTGGCCCATGACCAACCGCACGTCGAGCAGGCGCGGGGCCAGGTTGTTGGCCTGCTGCTCGTCGTCGCCCACCGTCACGTCGGCCTCGGCCGTCCCACCCGACCAGCTGTCGGTCACCCGAACGTGCGCCTGGTAGCGCTCCGGGTCCGGGTAGGTGTGCACTGCGCTGCTGCTGGCCGCGCCCACGATCTCGTAAGCGCCGTCGCTGTCGAAGTCGAAGTCGTAGGTCAGCTGAGCCACACCGTCGGCGTCGTCGGCGAGCACCTCGAACAAGTAGGTGCCGGGGCGCACCGGCCGCGCCGCGAAGTCACGAACGTCCGTCAGGCGGTCGACGACGTTGGCCTCGAAGGCGCGCTCGGTGCTCGCGCCCAGCTCGTCGGTGACCACGATGTGGCCGGCATAAGGGGCCCCGTCGACCGGGAAGGCATACTCGTGCTGGCCGCGGAAGCCGACCAACGGCTCCAGCGCCTCGACCTCGGCCTCGTCGCCCCAGTGGACGACCACGTCGAGCGGCCCACCCTCGGGATCGCGCGCGTCGACGAGCAGCGAGGCCTGGCCACGCGGCCCCACGTCGAGTTGCAGCGCGTGCACCACCGGCGGCTCGTTCGCCTGCTCCCAGGGCAACAGCTCGATCTCGCGGGTCACCTCGGTGGTGGCGCCCGACCAGGGATCGGTCACCTCGGCGCGCACGCGGTAGATGCCGGGCTCGTCGTAGGTGTGCACGAGGGCCGACGCGCGCCCGGGCTGCGTGTCCCAGTTGCCGTCACCGTCGAAGTCGAAGCGGTAGGTCAGCTGATCGCTGCCGTCGGCGTCCCGCGCCACGATGGTGAACAGCCAGGTGGCCTGGCCGACGCGGCTGGCGCCCAGCTCGTCGACCTCGGTGGGCGCGTCCACGATCACGGCCTCGAAGGGCCGCCGCGTGATCAGGCCCTGGTCATCCTCGAGCTCGACCCAGCCGGCATAGGGCACGCCGTCTGCGGGCAGCGCGTAGGTGTGGTCGCCCACGCCGCCGACCAGCGCCTCGTTGGCCTCGGGGTCTTCCTCGTCCCCCCAGTGGACGCGCTGCTCGACGCGGCCGCCCTCGGGATCCCACCCCTCGACCACCAACCGCGTGACGCCGCGCGGGCCCACGTCGACGCGGATGCGGTTGATCACCGGCGCGCCGTTCTCGCCCACCCACGGCTGCAGGGTGATCTGCCCCTCGGCCTCGACGCTGACGCCCGACCAGGTGTCGGTGACGGTGACGCGCACCATGTACTGCCCCGGCTCGGGGTAGCGGTTCAGCGCGCTGCTGTCCGCCTGGTTCGTGACCTCGTCGGTGCCGTCGCCGTTGAAGTCGAAGCTGTAGACCAGGAAGTCGCTGCCGTCGGCGTCCTCGGCGACCACGTTGATGAGCACGGTGCCGTCGCGCACCACGTTGGCCGACACGTCGCGCACGACCGTCGGGGCGTCCACCACCTCGACGTCGACGTCGCGCCGCGCCGAGGCGCCCTGGGCGTCGGTGACCACCACGTAGGCCGGGTAGGGCTGACCGTCGGCGGGCAGGTCATAGCGATGGCTGCCCGAGCCGCCCGCCAGGTTGACGGTGGCGTTGGCCTCCTCCTCGTCGCCCCAGTGGATCGCGTAGGTGAGCCGCTCGCCCTCGGGATCCCAGGCCTCGACGGTGAGCCCGACCAGGCCGCGCGTGCCGACGCTGACGTCGACGTTGGTGATGATGGGCACGGCGTTCTCGGCCGGCTCCGGGAAGTTCGCGACGCCGCGCCCCTCGGCCTCGCCGCCGCGACCATCGTCGACCGTCGCGACCACGTCGTAGGACCGGTAGACGCCGTCAGGGTAGTGGTGCGGGGCGATGCCGCCGCGGTTGACCGTCGGCTCGCTGCCGTCACCCCAGTCGATGGTGTAGGTGAGCGCGTCGCCGTCGGGATCGGCCGCGCTGACCACCGCCAGCACGTCCCACGCGTTCTGGCGCACCAGCCGCAGCTCCTCGACGCGGGGCGGGCGGTTCGCGTCCGGCCGGGGGAAGTCGATGCGCAGGGTGCGGCTGGCCAACCCGCCGCTGGGATCGGTGGCCTGCACCGTCACGTCGTAGGTGCCGAAGGTGTCGAGCGGGAAGGTGTGCTCGGCCAGGTTGCCGCCGGCCACCGTGGGCTCGGAGCCGTCGCCCCAGTCGAAGGTGTAGGTGATGGGATCGCCGTCGGGATCGACCGCGCTCGCCGTGACGACCACGTCGAAGCCATCCTTGGACAGCAGGCGCAGCAGCTCGAAGATGGGCGCCCGGTTGGCCGCGGGCTCCGGGAAGTCAATCTCGATCTCCGTCTCGGCCTCACCGCCCTCGCCGTCGGCCACGGTGACGGTGACGGTGTAGAGGCCGTACTCCCCGTCCGGGAAGTCGTGCTCGGCCACGCCGCCGTTGTTCTGGGTGGGCTCGCTGCCGTCGCCCCAGTCGAAGGTGTAGCTCAGCGCGTCACCGTCGGGATCGACGCCGGTCGCCGCGACCGCGACGTGGAAGCCGTCCTGACCGAGGACGCGGACCGACTCCAGGCGCGGATCGCGGTTGGCCGCCGGCGCGGGGAAGTCGATGACGACCTGCCCCTCGGCGCTGGCCCCGCGGGGATCGGTGACCGTCACGGCGACGGTGTAGGCGCGATAGAGGCCGGGGGGGAAGGTGTGATCGGCCAGGCCGCCGGGCGTGACCGTCGGCTCGCTCCCGTCGCCCCAGTCGAAGCTGTAGGACAACGCGTCGCCGTCGGGATCGACGGCCGTCGCCGCGGCGACGACCAGGAAGCCGTCGCGGCTGACCACGCGCACCGCGTCGATGCGCGGCGGCTGGTTGGCGGCGGGCGCGGGGAAGTCGATGGGCAGCTGGCCCTGCACCGAACCGCCGCGGCCGTCCTCGACCGTCACGGCCAGCGTGTAGCTCTGGAAGACGCCGTTGGCGTAGGCGTGGTTGGCGATGCCGCCCAGGTTGCGCGTGACCGGGCCGCCGTCGCCCCAGTTGAAGGTGTAGGTGAGCACGTCGCCGTCGAGATCGACGGCCGTGGCCGAGACCACGACGCCGAAGCCGGTCTTCTCGAGCAGCTCGACCGCCTCGAGCGTGGGCGCGCGGTTCGCGGGCGGCGGAGGGAAGTCCACGGCCACCTGGGCCTGCGCCTGACCGCCGCGTCCGTCCGTGACGGTGACGGTGACGTTGTAGGCGCGGAACTGGCCGTCGGGGTAGGCGTGCACGGCCAGGCCGCCGGCGTTGACGGTGGGCTCGCTGCCATCGCCCCAGGCGAAGTTGTAGGTCAGCATGTCCCCGTCGGGATCGCTGGCGCTGGCCGTCAGGACGGCTTCGAAGTTGTCGGCGCTCAACACGCGCGCCACCTCGATGGTGGGGGCGCGGTTGGCGGCGGGCGGCGGGAAGTTGACCTGCAGCTGACGCCGCGCCGTGCCGCCGCGGCCATCGTCGGCCGTGATCGTGACGGTGTAGGCGCGGAAGGCGCCCTCGGGATAGGTGTGCTGGCCGACGCCGCCCTGGTTGCGGGTCGGCTCGCTGCCGTCGCCCCAGTCGACCAGGTAGGTCACGCGGTCACCGTCGGGATCGACCGCGCTGGCCGAGACGACGACGTCGAAGCCGTCGATGCCCAGGACGCGAGCGACCTCGAAGACGGGCGGGGCGTTGGCGAGCGGCACCTGGGCGTCGAAGGTCACGGGATCGCCGCCCGCGCCGCGCACGTAGCCGGTCACGCGGATGCTGTCGGCGCCGGGCGGCGCCTGGAAGTCGACGTGGCCCTGGCCCCCGCCGGCCACCTCGAAGGTGCCGTCGCCGCCGACATCGAAGAAGTAGCGCAGCGTGGGATCCCCGGGCGGCGCCGTCGCGTCGCGCGTCTCCTCGGTGGTGTCGGCGTCGTCGGTCACCGCGAGCGTCAGCGCCGCGTGCGCGCCACCGGCGACCACGACGGCCCCGATGGTCCCGATGGCGCCGTTGGCGCGGGCCTCGATGGCGCCGTCGTCGCCCCAGTCCAGCGCGGCGGTGAGGTCGTCGCCGCCCTCGTCGCTGGCCTGGTAGTCGGCCCAGAGGTCCCAGCGGGTGTCGGGCGTGGCGGCCACCGACACGCGGTACCAGCCGTTGCCCAGGTTCGTGACCTGGGGCGCGCCCACCTGGCTCGGCGGACGACCGATCCAGCGCGTCGCCCAGCCCTCGATGACGGGCGGGATGTTGGCCACGTTGACGTGGATGTCGCGCACCGAGGCCAGCCCGCCGTGATCGGTCACGGTGGCCTCGATGAGGTCGACGCGCGGTCCGTCCGGGGCGGGGTTGTAGATCGGCCGAGGGCCCCAGTCGTCCGCCCCGCCGGGATAGCCCGGGGTGGGCGAGAGCAGGCCCGCGCCCTCCTTGAGGCGATAACGATAGGTCAAGCCCAGCACGCCCTCGGGGTCGCGGGTGCCCGAGAGGTCGAGCGGCGTGTCGTCGCCCGGCACGCCCGCGTAGGGCTCCGGGCCCGGATCGATGACGGGCGGCTCCACGTTGACGAGCAGCTCGACCGGCGCCGAGCCGAAGCTGCACTCGCTGCAGTCGGCCCGCTCCACGCCGTCGTAGCACTTGCCGTTCCACTGCCCGTCGTCGCAGACGCGCATCGGCACCGAGACCAGGTCGCCCTCACCCTGGCCGTCGCGCAGCGTCATCAGCACCGGGCCGTTGGTGCCATCCTCGCCCGGGTCGTCGAAGTCACCGTCCAGGTTCAGGTCGAAGTGGATCGTGGTGACGCGGTCGGGCAGGCCCGGCGGGCGTGCGTCGTCGCCCGGGAAGACGACGTGCTGGGCGTCGACGTCGTAGCTCCGGCGGCCGTCGAGCAGCACCTGGGTGCCCACGTAGCCGCGATAGCGCGCGTTGGGGCCGTCGGGGTGCGGCACGATGACCGGGGCGTGGTTCTTGAGTGAGAGCTCGATCCGGACCGAGTCGCGGTCGAAGTACTCGAGGCCGTTGGAGTCGAGCACCGACAGCAGCACGTCGTGCTGCACCACGTCGTCCCAGTTGAGCTCGTCGCCGTAGGCGTAGACGAACTGCTCGTCGGGATCGGCGGTGGTGAACTCGAAGACGATCTCGTCGCCCGTCACCACGCGGTCGCCGTTGGTGTCCTCGGGGGCGTGCTCGCCGGGGTCGGTGAAGTCACCGTCGTCGTTGAGGTCGAGCCCGAACGGGAAGTCGACCACGTTCCACCGGTAGGCGGTGATGGTCGTCGTGGGGTCGAGCAGGTAGGTGAACGAGTGGTCGAAGGTGATGTCGATGCCGGGGCCGGCGCTCTGGGGGCTGGCGCGGCCATAAGGCTGCACCTCGAGCCAGCTCTCGATGATCTGCAGCGACAGCGCCGTGCGCGTCTGCAGGTTGACGCTGCCGCCCCAGGGCCAGCCGCCCACCCAGTTCCAACTGCCGTCGGCGGCTTGCTGCTGTAGCAGGAAGGTCGTGAACTCGGCCGCCCAGTCGCGCCCGTTGGGCAGGCGATCGATCTCGGGGACGAAGCTGCGAAGACCCTTGGTCGACGCGTACATGTAGTAGAGGCCGAGGGCGGTGTGGTTGTTGCTCTGGATCGAGTTCAGGTGGGCCATGTGCTGCGCGTTGGCCGGGTCGAAGACCTGATCGTCGACCCACCCGTAGCCCACCAGCGCGTTGCCCGAGAGGCGCGCGTCGCGGTAGCCGTATACGCAGATGCCGTTGGCGCAGTTCTGCTGCAGCCACCTGCGCTGGTTGTCCTTCGCGAACTGGTAGGTCTCGACGCCCATCTTGCGCTCGAGCAGGCGCAGCGCCTCGGGGGACCAACCGTTCGTCGACGCGTCGTTGGTCGTGCCACCGCCGTTCTGGCAGGTGTAGTACCAGCCGCCGTTGCCGGTCACGCACTGGACGACGCCGTCTGCGAGATCCTGGCCGATGTCGCCCAGCGTGCGCCCGAAGACGCCGGCCGGGCCGGCGGGCGCCACGTAGTCGGCGCTGCCGAAGCTGGCGAGGGGCTCAGCCCAGGCCGAGGCCTCGTAGCCGCCCCAGTAGGTCGAGGCGCCGACCACGCCGTTGGTGTAGCTGAAGCCCGTGCCGTCGGTGCCCTTGTTGTTGACGTCGTCGAACCACAGAGCACCCCGCGGGTTGTAGGTGGTCAGCAGCGCGTGCAGGCCGCACTGCGTCAGGTTGCGGTAGTAGGGATCCTCGTCGCGCCCCTCGCCATAGCCGTGGCCGCGGCGCAGGAAGGCGTTCATCGAGTGGCCCTGGCCATAGAGCGCCGGCGTACCGGGGTAGGTGCAGGCGTGGACCGCGTGACCCAGGCCGTCGTCCGCGCGGTGCCGGAACTGCTTGAACATGTACCAGAGCGACCGATCGATGCCGCGATCGGCGTTCACCCGCCGGGTGAGGCGGATGTTCTGGTCGCCTTCGCAGTTCTCGTTGGCCGGATAGCTGGGGCACAGGCGGTCAACGTAGACCAGCACCGGCATTACGGCCGTGGCCGTCTCGGCGCCGCACGTGACCTCGACCTTGGGGAAGTGCACCGTGTCGCCCTGCGCGACGGGGTACTGCACGTCCAACTCGAGGGGCGCGAAGAAGCCGTTCCCCGCGGCGTTGCGGGCGGTCTCGTTGGGGTCGTCGTAGTCGCCGTCGCCGTTCCAGTCCCAGCGATAACTGTAGGTGTTGCCGCAGTTGCCGCCCTCGGCGATGGCCTGCAGCATGGTCGTCTTGTTGTTGATCGCCGGGTGCGGGATCTGGCCGCGGCCCTGCACCCACTGGATGGGCGAAACGACCAGCTCTGCGAGGGCCGCGCCGGGCACCGCACACGAGGCCAGGGCGAGCGCGGCGAGCAGATTACGGGGCATGGGGGCAGACCTCCGGACGGAAGGGGACGAGAAATGGATCACGGGCTCACCTCGGCGGCCATGGCGGCGGCGTTGGCCTCGTCACCCGAGGGCGCCTCGTTGGCGGCGTCGTCGGGGGCGGCGGGGGTCTCGAACGGATCCTCGCCGAAGGGGTCGACCACGGGGGCCGCGGCCGGCGGCTCGACGGCATCGACGGGCGCCTCCAGCGGCAGCTCGGCCGGCGCGTCGCTCGGGAACGCCTCCACCGGCAGCTCGGCCGGTGCGTCGGTCGGGACCGCCTCGAAGTCGGCCGCTTCGGTCGGGGCCGCATCGGTCGGGACCGCCTCGAACTCGGCAGCCTGCATCGGGGTCGGGTCGGTCGGGGCCGGATCGGTCGGGATCGCCTCGAACTCGGCCGCCTGCAGCGGGGTCGGGTCGGTCGGGGCCGTGTTGGTCGGCACCGGGTCATACGCCGCCTCTGCTTCTTGGGCCGCGGGCGCCGCGTCGAAGGTCTCCGAGCGCAGGGGGGGCTCGTCGTCCTCGGTGGGGGGCGTGTCCGACTCCTCCGACGGCTCGGGTGGCAACGGCGCCTCGGCCGCCGCCCCCTCGAGGATGTGGAACTCGACCCGGCGGTTCATGGCGCGCGCCTCGGGCCCGTCCGTGTCGACGAGCGGCTGCGCCTCGCCCATGCCGAGCGCCACCAGTCGCTCCGACGAGACGCCGTGGTCGATCAGGTAGGCGCGCACCGCCCGCGCGCGGCGCCCTGACAGCCAGTTGTTGTAGCGCTCGCTGCCGGTGCGGTCGGTGTGGCCCTCGATGCGCACCCGCCGAATGGTCGGGTTGCGGATCATGAGCGTGGCCACCTGATCGAGCAGGAAGTAGCTGTTCTTCTTGATGAACCACTTCTGGCGGCTGAAGTGGATCATCTCACCCAGGTTGATTCGGCCCTCCGCGACCGCGACGAGCGTGTCGTCCGGGCAGCCGTCGGCGTCGTCCACGCCGTTGTGCACCTCGGCCAGGCGGGGGCACTGATCGATGGCGTCCGCGATGCCGTCGCCGTCCACGTCCAGATCGGGGCAGCCGTCCTGATCCTCGAAGCCGTCGACGTCCTCGGCGCTGGCCGGACACTTGTCGTCGGCGTCGACGATCCCGTCGTGGTCGTTGTCCAGATCGGGGCAGCCGTCCACGTCCTCGAAGCCGTCGCGATCCTCGGGCACGTCGGGGCAGACGTCCGAGCTGTCGCGCACGCCGTCGCCGTCGCGGTCCCCGTCGGCCTGCACGAGCGTCATGGGCGCCTCGCGCTCCGCCGGGGTCCAGGCGAGGGCGCTCAGGACGCGGAACTGCGGCGCGCCGAAGTCGTCGATGAGGCCCGCGCCGCCGCCCAGCGTGAAGCTGAGGCCGACGTCGTTGAACAGTCGGAGGCCCACCAGCGCCTCGAGGGGCGTCGGCCCGCCCTCGCTCACGGAGACGTCCTGGTAGCGGGTGCCGAAGAACTCGACGATGCCCTGCACGCTGGCCGTGCCCAGGTTCACGGCGCCGGCCGCGCCGTAGACGATGCCCGATCCGACCGTGAGCGGCTCGTCGTCACCATCGCTGGGGCGCCAACGATAGCCCGCGTTCAGCGCCGCCGACCAGGTCGAGGCGCGGTACTCGGCGACCACCTTGGGCGTCGCGACGAAGCGCCGGGAGGAGTTGCCCTTGCTCTCGTCGCCGGTGGGAAAGGAGAGCGGCGCGACGACGCCCAGGCCGAAGCCGGTGGGCTCGTTCACGCCGAGGATGACCAGCTTGGGCAGCAACCGGATGTCACCCAGGCCGGCGCCCGTGTCGATGTTGAAGGCTGGGCTGCCCGTGCCATAGCCGAAGGGCACGTCGAGGCCCAGCTCGACCCGCTCGTGCAGGCCCACGGCGAGCACCAGGTCGAAGGTGGTCAGGTTCTCGACCACCCGCTCGTCGATGCTGCCGTTCGCCTTGTGATGCACGAGCGGGTTGCGCGCGTAGTTGACGTAGAGCGTCGGGCGGAACGAGCCGGGCGCCGTGATGCGTCCACCATCGACGCTCAGGTAGTTCCAGGTGCCCACGGCGGGCTTGAAACCCTGGATGTCCTGAGCCTGGGCGGCGGAAGCTGCCGTCAGGCCTGCGATAACCGCCAACGCCGACGCGCGGCGACCGGCGTGACCTCCACGTGTTCTCACTGTGATCCCCCCCCAGGGTAAGCGTTGGCGATCGTGCGCCTCGAGGGTGGAATAATGCAATTTGTGAGGAACGGCGTTCAGGTGGCGCGACTGGGCCCAAGGGGGGTCGTCGAGCACCTCATCGCGGAGCGAAGTCCCGCGACTCGACACGTCTTTTGGGTATCTTCGGCCCCCTAAGGACGGCCTCGGCGGCGACTCGGCGGGGTCCGGGCGCCGCGTCCGCGGTGGGGCACGCGGTGTGGCGACGGTCGGCCCGCGGCGGGCGCCGTTGACTCCCGCGCCGGACGAGGCGATACCTGGGGCAGCGGGGGGAGGTCCCGGGATGTCGGCCAACGAGGTGCCCCGAAAGCCGGACGGCAAGTTCTACGCGGTGGTGCTGCGCCGCGCCGACTTCTCCCACGCCAACGTCGCCGTCCGCGGCGGGATCGGGGGGGCCGACCTGGTCCCGGTCCCCGACTTCGGCGAGCCCTGCGTGTGTTGCGACGGAGACGCCGCCGGCCGAACGCAGAAGGTCGAGATGACGAGCCCGGGCGGACACTTCCACGCCGATCCGGTCGACGCGCCGGTCTGCGAAGCGTGCGGCGATCACGCGATGGAGCGGACCGGGGCCAGCCTCATGGCGGCCGCGATGTTGTGCGTCAGCATCCCGCTGTCGCTGCTGGGCTTCTTCTCCTACCAGATGCCCGCGATCGGCTTCGGCGGGCTGGCCCTCACGGCCGTCGCGTTCGCCTGGGTCGCGCGCATGCACAACGCACGGCTCGCCCACACCCGCGGCGGCCACTATCCCGGCCTGAGCCTGCTGGTCGCGCCGCGCCAATGCGTCGTGCGAACGCCCAACCGCGCGCTGGCCGAGCGCGTAGTCGCCCGCAACGCCGAGTCAGTGTTCCGGGTGCGCTGACCCACGCTCGCACCGCCCCGCCAGACACGGGGTCGAACATACTCATTTACCACTTACGGCGTCGAACCGCCTATGTCGCAGCCGACCGCTCGGGTGATCGGGCGCCACAGCCGACCGATCGAGGCTGACAGCCGCCGCGGCCCCACGCCGTGGCGTGGCCGAAGTGGAGCCACACCCGCGCGGGCTGTGACCCTCGTGCAGCGGGCCTCCGGGCGTCCCGCCCGCGGCGCCCCGGGCCCAGCGACTTACGAAGTCTCCCACAGAATCCGCACCGAGTGCAGTGCTGGGCTGCCGGCCGAGGCTGTCAAGCGCCGAGGCCAAGGCGGGAAGCCGCCGGAGTACCCGGGGTGTTCGAAGGCTTTCCGACCTAGGCATCGGCCGGCAGAACGGTGCTGCGCGACGCGGAGCGATTCTGTGGGAGCCCTCTTACGTGACGATGTCGGCCTCATCGGCCCGCCACGCCTCCATCCATGCCTCGAGGCCCGGCGCCGGCGAACGGGCGACGCGCTGCGACAGGTTGTGCACCTGACGCAGCGCCATCTCGAGGTGCTCGCCAATCACCTCGGCCGTCGCGTCCGTGTTTCTTCGCAGCGCCCACACCGCGAAGCGCCGGGCAGGGTTCGCCCGTGGCCCGCGCGCGACCGTCCGCAGATCGGCCAGGCTCGCGCCCGTGAGCCGGCTGACGCGTTGGAGCACCTCGGCCGCTGTCCACCGAGGCACCGGAGGAGCCGCCGCGGGAAGGACCGCGACCGCGGTGTTCGGGGTGGAGCGGTCGTACCACCCCCGGTCCTCGCGAATCGCCTGCACCCATGCCCGCCGCCCGACGTGCAACTCCCGGACGAAGGTGCGCAGCGGCCCGCGCCCGCCGAAAGCGTCGAGCAACGCGCCGCACGTGAGCCAATCGGGCGCCGGATCGGTGCCGAGGTAGGCGCGGTGGCTCGTCCAGGCCTCGGCGTCCACCCGCATCACGAGGTTGGCCTTGACGGGGTTGAGGTGGATGTAGGCGAGCACCTGCTTCAGATAGGTCTCGTCGTCGACGAGTCGACTATGGAAGCGCCCGCGGAACACCGCCCCGTCCCAGCCATGCTTGCGGTTGATCCGCTGCGTGTAGGCGGCGTTGACGAACTGCATGGCCCGCGAGAGCGTGCCCGCGGCCGTCCGCACCAGCAGGTGGTAGTGGTTCGGCATCAGCGCGTACGCGTGCACCTGCAACCCGCGCTTCTCGACGGCCTCGGCCAGCACGTCGAGGAAGATCAGGCAGTCGTCGTCGTCGGCGAAGATGGGCTGCGCGCGCGCACCGCGGTGCATCACGTGGTGCCAAGCGCCCGGAAAGTCGTGTCGGAGTGGTCTGGCCATGGCGCACCTTAGCGCATCAGGGCCGCGCGTAAGTGGTAAATGAGCATGTTCGACCCCTCGCCTCGACACCCGGCGCCACTGCCCACGGCGCCACTGCCCACGGCGCCACTGCCCACGGCGCCGCCCTCGCCGCCCCCTCAGCCCGGCGTCAGCTTCCGCTGCGCCGACAGCACGTCGTTGTGCCGCACCACCCCCACGAGCTTCCGACGGTTCTCCTTCTCGACCACCAGCAGATAGGTGTGGTCCGGGTGCGCGCGCAGCTCGTTCATCGCCACGTCGAGCGTGTCCTCGGGCGTCAGCAGCAACTGCGCCTTGGTCGCGATGTCGCCCGCCACCACCACCCGCCGCAGCATGGGATCGAAGAGCACCTCGGAGATGTCCGCGTACTGGATCACCCCCACCAGGTCGCCCTCTGCGTCGACCACCGGCAGCCGGTCATAGCGCGAGTGTCCGAGCGTGTTGAGCACGCTGTCGAAGGGCGCCTGCTCGGGCACGACCTCGACGTTGCGGCGCATCACGTGCGCGATGAGGATGTCGCCGGGGCTGCGCATCTTGTGCGTGATGCCCAGGGCCTCGCGGAAGTGCTCGATCACCTCGTGCAGACCCTCCATGTAGCCGACCGAGGCGCGTTGGCCCAGCAGGCTCAACACCGTCACCTCGCCGGCCCGCACCAGCGCGATGCGCGTCAACAGGGGGCCGATGCCTTCGAACACCACCACCGAAGCCAGGATGGCGGTCTGTACCTGGCGGCCCTCCTCGCCCCAACCGCGGGCGAGCGACGCGGCCAGGCCGATCGCCAAGCCAGCCTGAGCCAGCATCGCGGGGCCCAGCCAGGTGCGCAGGGCGGGCGCCGCGCGGGCCGCGCGCGCGCCGAGGGAGCAGCCGACGTACTTTCCGACCATCCGGGCCACGATGTAGCCCACGCCGACGATCCCCATGTGCGGGATGGACTCGAGGCGCAGCTCCGCCCCCGCCATCACGAAGAAGACGACGTAGAGCGGGTAGTCGATGACCGACAGATCGGCCAACAGCCGGCGTTCGTGGGGTGAGGCGTTCACCAGCACCGCCCCCGCCACCAGGGTCGCGGGCATCGGCGACACGCCCAAGTGCTCGCTCAAGCCGACGAGCGCGGCCACCGTCGCCAGGCCCAGGATCTGTCGCTCCACCGGGCGCTGGAGCCTCTGCTCCATCACCGCCATCAGCACGCCCGCCACCCCGCCGATGCTGATGGGGACACCCAACTCGATGAAGGCCTCGCCCATCGAGCCGTTGGGCTCGACGACGAACTGGTAGACGAAGACGAAGGCCACGATCGCGACCAGGTTGTTGAGGCCGATCAGGCTCATCACCAGATCGGTCAGCGGGCCCTCGCTCTCGTACTCGCGCACCACCATCTGCGTGGCGGCCGGGGCCGTGGTCATCGCCATCAGCGCCAAGAAGCCGGCGGCGGCGGACGACGCGCCCATGAGCAGCGTCACGACCCCCACCAGCATGGCCGTCAGGCCCATCTCGATGCCCGACGCGCGCAGCACGCGGGTGCCAAAGCGCCGCAGCACCCGCACGTGGAAGGTGCCGCCGATCGCCATCACGATCACGCCGAGGGCAAGATCGTGCAGCAGGGACAGGCCGTGAAGCTGCGACTCACTGATGATCGACGGCAGCCCCAGCAGCCCGGCCAACGATGGCCCCGCCAGCAGGCCGACGGCCAGGTAGCCCGAGACCCTCGGGATGCGGAAGCGCGCGGCGGTTCGGCCGGCGCCCAGCGCCAGCAGATAGAGCAGGCCCAGCGCCAACAGGAGCGGGACCGTCGGTGCGTCGATGTCCTGGTGCAGCGCGTCCCCTCCGGCGTCCGGGCCCGAGCATACTTGGGTTCTGCGCCGTGCGCCCTACCCGCGGGCAGGACATCGTCGGACAACTGTTGACAGGGTCAGATCCGCCGCGAATAGTTCGCCCCGCTTGTCTGGAGGAGACCGCCCATGCAGCTCTCGGTCGGTGACGTCGCGCAGTTGCTGAGCGTGTCCGAAAAGACGGTCTATCGTTGGGTGCAACAGGGCAAGCTGCCGGCCTATCGGCTGGGGCAGCAGCTTCGCTTCAACCGCGCCGAGCTGCTGGAGTGGGCCACCGCGCAGCGGGTCCGCATCTCGCCCGAGGCCTTCGTCGAGCCCACGTCTCAGGTGCCGCCGCCCGATCTCACCTCGGCGTTGAAGGCGGGCGGCATCTACTACCGCATCGGCGGCGCCGACAAGCGAGCTGTCCTGAGGCAGGCCGTCGACACCCTGCGCCTGCCCGAGGACGTGGACCGGGACGTCATGTTGGCCGTGCTGCTCGCGCGGGAGTCGCTGGGGTCGACCGGCGTCGGCGATGGCATCGCGCTGCCTCACGTGCGCAACCCGATCGTCCTGCACCTGAGCCAGCCCACCGTCACGCTGTGCTTCCTCGAGCACCCGGTCGACTTCGACGCGATCGACGGCCAGCCGGTCCACACCCTGTTCATCATCACGAGCCCCACGGTGCGCAGCCACCTGCACCTGCTCTCGCGCCTGGGCTACGCGCTGCGCGACCCCGAGGTGCGGGCGGCCCTCGCCGAGCACGCCGCGCGCGACCGCCTCTTCGCGGCCTTCGGGCGCCTGGAGCAGGGGCTGCCAACGCCCGCACGCGACGATCCGCGCGACGGCTCGGAGTGACCGCGCTCGACGTGGCGCTCGTCGGCGCCGGGATCTTCCTGGCGTCCGGCCTGCTGGCGATCGCGCTTCCCGGGCGGATCACGGCGGCGCTGGCGGCGGTGGGCGGCGCGCTCGTCGCTGGCGCGGGGCTCATGGTGCTCGGCGGCGCTGGGAACGCGGCGCGCGCCCTGGCCTGGCCTGTGCCCGGCGGCGCCTTCGATCTGCTCCTCGATCCCATCGCGGCGCTCTTCCTGGTGCCCACCGGTGTATTGGGCGGCCTGGGCGCCGTGTACGCGACCCGCTACTGGCGCGACGCGGAGCACCCCGAGGATCACCGTCGCGTGCGCGGCGCCTTCGGCGTGCTGGCCGCCTCGACGACCCTGGTGCTCCTCGCGCGCGATGGGGTTGGCTTCCTCGCCGCGTGGGAGGTGATGGCGATCTCGGCGTTCGTGCTCGTCGCCACCGATCATCGCGTGGCTGCCGTGCGGGAGGCGGCCTACGTCTTCCTGCTCGCCGCGCACGCCGCGACGCTGGGCCTCTGGCTGGTCTTCGCGCGCATCGGCGCCGAGACCGGCACCTTCGGCTTCGCCCCCCTGCCCGCGACCTCGGCCACCACCCTCACCCTGGTGCTGGGGCTTTGCGCCTTCGGGCTCAAGGCGGGCTTCATGCCGCTGCACGTCTGGCTGCCCGGCGCCCACGCGAGCGCGCCGAGCCATGTGTCGGCCTTCCTGTCGGGCGTGATGCTCAAGGTGGGCATCTATGGCATCGTCCGCCTGCTCAGCCTGTCCCCGGGCGCCCCCCCGGGCCTGGGCGCGCTGGTCCTGCTGCTGGGCGCGGTCAGCGCGATCGGCGGCGTGGCCTTCGCGCTGGGTCAGCACGATCTGAAGCGCCTGCTCGCCTATCACAGCATCGAGAACATCGGCATCATCCTGCTCGGCCTGGGGCTCGCCCTGCTGGGCCGCAGCCTCGGGCACCCCGCGTGGGTGGTCCTGGGCCTGGCCGGCGCCATGCTCCACGTCTGGAACCACGCGTTCTTCAAGGGGCTCTTGTTCCTCGCGGCCGGCTCGGTGGTGCACGCGACGGGCACCCGACAGATCGATCGCCTGGGCGGCGTTGCGGGCCGGATGCCGCGCACTGCGCTGCTCTTCCTGATCGGCGCGGCCGCCATCTGCGGCCTGCCGTCGCTCAACGGCTTCGTCAGCGAGTTGATGATCTACCTGGGGCTCTTCCGCTCGGCCGGGCCGGACGGCGCGGTGCTCGTCGCCCTCGCGGCGCCGGTGCTGGCGCTGGTCGGCGCGCTGGCCGTCGCCTGCTTCGTGAAGGTGTACGGGGCCGTCTTCCTGGGCGAGCCGCGCACGGAGGACGCGCTGCGGGCGCGCCCGGCCCCGACGGCGATGGTCCTGCCGGTGGCGGCGCTGGCGCTCCTGTGCGCGACCATCGGGTGGGCGCCCCCGCTCGTCGCCCCCATGCTGGACCGCGTGGTGGCCGCCTTCGCCCCCGAGGTCAACGTGTCCTCGATCGCCACGCTCGCGCCGCTCGGCGCGCTCTCGGCGCTGGGCGTGGCGCTCCTGCTGGCCTGCGCCCTGGCCATCGCCTGGCGCGGGCGGGCCGCTCGGCAGGCGCGGCGGGTGAGCACCTGGGGGTGCGGCTACGCGGCGACCTCGGCCCGCGTCCAATACACCGCGTCCTCCTTCGCCGACACGCTGGTCCAGATGTTCGGCGTCGTGCTGCGACCCCGGACGCGCGCGCCGATCATCCGCGCGGCGCTGCCCTCGCCGGCGGACTTCGAGACGCACGTGGACGACGTCGTGCTCGTGGCCGTGACACGCGCGGCCTTCCGGACGGGCGCGCGCATCTCGGGCCCTCTGCGCATGCTTCAGGGCGGGCGCGTGCAGATCTACGTGCTGTACGTGCTCCTGGCGATCGTGGCGCTGCTGGCGACCTTCGTCCCGCTCGACGCGACGCTGGAGAGCCTATGGGGTCCCTGAACCTGGTGCTGGGCGCGCGCGGCCTGTTCGCCCTGCCCGGCGCGCCGACCCCCTGGCGCGGTCGGCTCGTCGCGGCGCCTGCCTGCCCGACGGGCCTCGCGGGCGTCGCGCTCCTACGGGTGGCCTGAGGTGAACGTGAACGCGCTGTGGGTCCACGCCTTCGACGTCGCCGCGATGCTGATGGCGCCTCCTCTGCTCGTGGGCGTGATCAACCGCGTCAAGGCCCGCTTCGCCGGGCGCCGAGGCCCACCCCTGCTGCAGCCGTACCGGGATCTGGCGCGCCTGCTGCGCAAGGACATGGTGCTCAGCCGCACGACCTCCTGGATCTTCTGGGCGGCGCCCATCGTGACGCTGATCGCCACGCTCTTCGCGGGTCTGTTGCTGCCCCTCGGCCCCGGCGCGAGCGTCCTGGGCTTCGAGGGGGATCTGGTCCTCTTCGCCTATCTCTTCGCGCTCGGCCGCTTCTTCACCACCGCCGCCGCGCTCGACACCGGCTCGCCCTTCTGTGGCATGGGCGCCGCGCGCGAGGTCAGCTACGCCTGCCTGGCCGAGCCCGCCGTCTTCTTCGCGTTGCTGTGTCTGGTGCGGCTGTCCGGATCGCTGTCGCTGGGCGCGATGCTCGAGGCGCCCGCGCAAGGGCACGCGGCGTCCCTGGTGCTCTGCGGCGTGGGGCTGTTCGTCGTGCTGCTGCTGGAGTGTTCGCGGGTACCCTTCGACGACCCCAACACCCACCTCGAGCTGACGATGGTGCACGAGGTGATGGTGCTCGACCACAGCGGGCCGCTCCTCGGCGCCATCCTGTACGGCGCGGCCATGAAGATGTTCGTGCTCGGGACGCTCGTGGTGCGCCTGGCGCTGCCCGTGGGCCTCGATGAGTGGGCGGCGCGTGGGCTGACGCTGGTGGGGCTGATCGGCGTGGCGGTGGGCATCGGTGTCATCGAGTCGGTCACCGCGCGCGCCCGGCTGCGCAAGATCCCCAACCTGGTGGCCGGGGCGGCGCTGCTGACCGCCTTCGGCTTCATCTTGATGGTGCACTGATGGCATCCCTCGTCGACGCGCTGCTGATCCTCGTGTTCGTGCTCGACATCTTCCTGTTGGGCACCAGCCGCATCGGATCGGTCATCCGCACGGTCGCCTGGCAGGGCGTGCTGCTGGGGTTGCTGCCGGTGCTGGTGCGGACGCACCTCGACGCCGAGGCCGTGGCCGTGGGCCTGGTGACCGTGGGGCTGAAGGGCGTGGTGATCCCGCGCATGCTCGAGCGTTCGGTGCGCGCGGTGTCCATCCGGCGCGAGGTGGAGCCCTTCGTCGGCTTCGGCACCTCGATCCTGCTCGGCGGGCTCGGCGCCGCGCTGGCCCTGGCCTTCACGCGCACCCTGCCGCTGCTGCCCGGCGAGGCGGACCACCTGATCGTCCCCGCGTCGCTGGCGACCGTCATCACGGGCTTCATCCTGCTGACCACGCGGCGCAAGGCGATCAACCAGGTGGTGGGTTACCTGGTGCTCGAGAACGGGATCTTCATCTTCGGCCTGTTGCTGCTCGAGCCCGTGCCGCTGCTGGTCGAGGCCGGCGTGCTGCTCGACCTGGTGGTGGCGATCTTCGTGATGGGGATCATGCTCGACAAGATCCGGCGCGAGTTCAGCTCGATCGACACCCGCAAGCTCTCGGCGCTGAGGGAGGAGTGAGCGTGGCGGCCATCCTGCTCGTCCTGCCCGTCGCCGCCGCGATCGCCGCGTGGCTGATGCGGTCGAACGACGCGCGCCCGCTGCTGCTCCCCGCCGTCGCGCTCGCGCACACCGGGCTGACGGCGGCGCTGCTGTGCGGCGCGGTGGCCATCCCCGACCACGACTGGCTGTGGCTCGACTGGCTGTGGCTCGACCCGCCGGGGCGGCTGGTGCTGGGGCTGGTGTCGGTGCTGTTTTTGGCCTGCGCGGTCTACGCGGTCGGCTACCTGCGCTTCCGGCGCGAGCGGGACAACCGAGTGTTCGTCACGTGCCTCGCCGCGCTGCTGGCGGCGCTGACGCTCGCCATCCTGGCGCGCCACGTCGGCGTGATGTGGGTGGCCATCGAGGCCTCGGCGCTCGCGGGCGCCCCGCTCATCTACTTCAACCAGAGCGCGCGATCGATCGAGGCGACCTGGAAGTATCTGCTGGTGGGATCGGTCGGCGTCGCCATCGCGCTGTTGGGCACCTTCTTCCTGGCGTATGCGGCGGTGAAGGCCGGCGCCGAGACGCGCCTGCGCTTCGACGACCTGACCGCCGTGGCGCCCCAGCTCTCGACGCCCTGGCTGAAGGCCGCCTTCGTGCTCCTGCTGGTCGGGTATGGCACGAAGATGGGTCTGGCGCCCATGCACACCTGGAAGCCCGACGCCTACGGCGAGGCGCCGGGGCTGGCGGGCGCGATCTTCGCGGGGGGCGTCACCAGCGTGGCTTTCCTGGCCATCCTGCGCGTGCTGCGCGTCTGTCACGCGGCGGGCCTCGGACCCTTCGCGACGCACCTGCTGGTGGTGCTGGGCCTGCTGTCGATGGCGATCGCGGGCGGCCTGATGGTGGGGCAGCAGGACTTCAAGCGCATGCTCGCCTACTCCAGCGTCGAGCACATGGGCATCTTGGCGCTGGGCGTCGGCATCGGCGGTCTGGCGACCTTCGGAGCGTTGCTCCACCTGCTGTGCAACGGTCTGACGAAGGGCGTGCTGTTCCTGTCCGCCGCCAACATCCATCGGGCCTACGGCAGCAAGCTCACCGGCGAGGGGCCGGGGGCCGTCAGGGGAGCGTTGCGCGCGCTGCCGCTCTCGGGCGGGCTGTTCCTGGCGGGCTTCTTCGCCATCACGGGCGCGCCGCCCTTCGGACCTTTCATCTCGGAGCTGACCATCGCGCGAGCGACCTTCGCCGGGGGACACGGGGTGGTCGGCGGGCTGTTCCTTCTGTTCCTGATGGTGGTGTTCGTCGGCATGGGATCGACGGTCCTGAAGGTGACGCTCGGCGAGGGGCCGACGCGCGCCGCGACCTGGCGCGACGGGCTGGCGGGCTCCGCGTCCATCGTCGCGCTGCTGGCGCTGGTGGTGCTGCTGGGCGTCTGGATTCCGGCGCCGCTCGAGGCGCTGCTGCGCGAGACCGTGGTGTGGTTGGAGGGCGGGCGATGAGCGTCGGTCCAATCGTCGAGACCTTCAACGGCGCGGCGATCGCGTTGCCCGAGGCGACGACGGTCGAAGCGTTGCAGCAGGTGCTGCGCGGGGGCCGGGTGGTGGCGTTGTTCGGCGTCGGCGAGGCACCCGACGCGGGGCTGATCGCGGTGGTCGCCGACGACGCCAACGGTCGGCTGCGGGTGGCGCGGGCGCGGGCGCAGGGCCACGCGTTCCCATCGCTGACCCCCGAACGCACGGCCGTGCACCTGTTCGAGCGCGAGGTGTGGGAGCAGACCGGGCTCGCGCCCGAGGGCCACCCCTGGCTGAAGCCGGTACGCTTCACGCGCCCGGGCGACGTGATCGGCGTGATGGACTATTTCCGCGTCGAGGGTGAGTCGGTGCACGAGGTGGGCGTGGGTCCGGTGCACGCGGGCATCATCGAGCCCGGCCACTTTCGCTTTCAGTGCCACGGCGAGACGGTCTTTCACCTCGAGATTTCGCTCGGCTACCAGCACCGGGGCGTTGAGCGGGCGATGGTGCGGGGGCCCATCAAGCGCAGGCTGCACCTGGCCGAGACGCTCGCGGGCGACACGACCATCGGACACGCGACGGCCCACTGCGAAGCCATCGAAGCGTTGGCCGGCGCCAAGGTCCCGGCGCGCGCCCAAGCGTTGCGGGCCATCGCCCTCGAGCTGGAGCGATTGGCGAACCACGTCGGTGATCTGGGCGCGCTCGCCGGCGACGTGGCGTTCCTGCCCACCGCGTCGTTCTGCGGCCGTGTTCGGGGGGACTTCCTCAACTTGACCGCGTCGCTCTGCGGTAGCCGCCTCGGGCGGGCGATGGTGCGCCCCGGCGGCGTGGGCTTCGACGTCACGCCCCAGATGGTCGCCGACTTGAACGCGCGGCTCGACGCGGCCGAGCGCGACGCGCGGGGCGCGGTGGATCTGCTGTGGGACACGTCGTCGGTGATGAGTCGCTTCGAGGACACCGGCGTCGTGGCGAGCGCGATGGCCGAGGAGATCGGGTTGGTCGGCGTGGCCGCGCGGGCCTCGGGCCTGCACCGGGACGTGCGGCAGGATCACCCCTCGGGCCTGTATCGCATGGTGCACGTGCCGATCTCGGTCGCGGACACCGGCGACGTGTTCGCGAGAGCGCGGGTGCGATGGCTCGAGTGCGTTCGGTCCATCACGTTCGTGCGCGAGCAGCTCGCGTCCCTGCCCGAGGGCGCGGTGCGCCGCGAGGTGGGGGATCTGCGGCCGGAGCGATTGGTGGTGGCGATGGTCGAGGGCTGGCGGGGCGAGATCGCCCACGTGGCGACGACGGACGCGGAGGGGGCGCTGGCGAGCTACAAGGTCGTGGATCCGTCGTTCCACAACTGGACGGGCCTGGCGATGGCGCTGCGAGAGACGGCGATCAGCGATTTCCCATTGTGCAACAAGAGCTTCAACCTGTCGTACTGCGGCTTCGACCTATGAGCGGGCGGGGACGGACATGCTGAAGATCCTGCTCGAACGGGCGCGCCAGGGCCACCGCACGATGGCTTGGCCGGACGGCCCGCCGCCCCCGCTGCCGGAGCGTTTCCGAGGCGCGCCGACCTTCGCCGCGGGTGCCTGCGCGGAGGGGTGCCGAGCGTGCGCCGAGGTGTGTCCGACGGACTGCATCACCGTGGAGCCGGAGCCCGCGCCGCGGGTGGACCTGGGGCGGTGTCTGTTCTGTACGGACTGCGTGGACGCGTGTCCATCCGGGGTGATCACGCACGGGCGAGCGTTCAGCCTCGCCGCCCGTTCGCGCGATGACCTGCTCAGCGACGGTGTCATGGCGAAGGCGAAGGCGCTCGATGCGCGGGCGCGCCGTCTGTTCGGACGCTCGCTCAAGTTGCGGCAGGTGAGCGCCGGTGGCTGCAACGGGTGCGAGGCCGAAACGAACGTGCTCGGGACGGTGGGGTGGGATCTCGGACGCTTCGGGGTTCAGTTCGTGGCGTCGCCGAGGCACGCGGACGGGATGCTCGTGACGGGGCCCGTGTCGCGGAACATGGAGCTCGCGTTGAGGAAGACCTGGGAGGCGATCCCGGCGCCCAAGCTGGTCATCGCGGTGGGGGCGTGCGCGATCGCCGGCGGTCCGTTCGCGGGGCACGACGAGGTGCTGGGGGGCGCGGGGGCGGTGGTGCCGGTGGATCTGTTCGTGCCGGGGTGCCCGCCGCATCCGTTGACGATCCTGGATGGGTTGTTGAGGTTGTTGGGGCGGGTGGAAGGGTAGGTGGGGAGGTGGGCCACCTGGAGCACCCGATAGCGGTGCCAGGCGTTGCTCTCCAAGGCCGCCGACCACCGGCGCCAGGCACCGACCAGACGTGCAAGGGACTGAGGTCCGGACGGACCTGAGGATGCTGAGTCAATGGGGTCGAACATACTCAGTTATCACTTGCGACTTCGGGTAAGTGATAACTGAGTATGTTCGACCCCGATCGCCGATCCCGACCCCGATCGCCGATCCAGCGTGCGACGACGCGGCCTGCGGACCCCCGCCCCCGGTAGCCCCCTGCCCCGGCGGCGGCGGACCCACAGTGACCTGCGAGCCCGGAGCCGACGGCCTGTGCGGCTGGCACGTGGGACCGTGCGACCCACCCCCAGCTTGCGACGACGCGGCCTGCGGACCCCCGCCCCCGGTAGCCCCCTGCCCCGGCGGCG
>CALBMW010000614.1 GCA_937896275.1 uncultured Myxococcales bacterium | reverse complement strand
AGACATGACTGTCAGCGACCGAGACATGACTGTCAGCGATCGAGACATGACTGGCAGCGATCGAGACATGACTGTCAGCGCTCGAGACATGAGAAACATACTGCTGACGCTGGTGTGCCTCGCGATCGTGGCATGCGACGACACGCCCACCGCCGATGACGGTCCGGCCGACGCGACCGTCCCCGACGCCGTCTGGTTCGAGGGTGGGAGCTACGTGCTGCCGAGCTCGCACGCCAACGTCGTGCGCCACATCAGCTTCACGTCGCTCATCGAGCCGGGGGTGGCGCTGGGCTTCGACCTCGACGGGCGCGTCAGCGAGCGCGGCGACCCCGACAGCTGCGGGCACGGCGACCTGCGCGATCCCGATGGGCGCCCTGGCGTCGACAACCAGCTCGCCAAGATCTGGTCCGATCTGGCGCCGCTGGTCGGCGATCAGGTCGACGCCCTGCTGCAGGGCGCCATCAACGAGGGGCGGGTGCTCCTCATGATCGAGCTGGCCGACGTCGACGACCTGCAGAACGACGACGACGTCACGGTGAACGTGTTCCGCGGCCTGCTCGACCCCGACGTCGGCACCTTCGGGCTGATCACGCCGGACCAGTCCTTCTACCGCGACTACGAGAAGCCCATCTCGACCGTCCATGGCGCGCGCCTCGTGAACGGCGAACTCGAGGCCGGGCCGCTGCTGCTCCAGATCCCCCTGGCCATCCTCGACCTCGACATCGTGGCGCAGGTATACGAAGGCCACGTGCACCTGCACATCGACGACGATGGCGCGTTCAGCGGCTACATCGGCGGCGCCCTGAGCCTGCCGGAGTTCCTGAACGCGCTGCTCGAAACCGGCGCCGCGGCCGAGACCCGGCTCGTGACGCCCATCTTCCAGCGCAACGCCGACATGATGCCGGTCGACGGCGTGTGCACCTTCATGTCGGTGGGCATCACGTTCGAGGGCACGACCGCCTTCGTGGTGCGCGACGCGGCGATGGAGTAGTGGGCCCCGGCGGGTGGATGGGCACCCAGCGCGGGTCGTCGCGCCGAGTCAGGCGACCCAGGCGACCAACGCGGGGACGGACGCCAGCGAGAGCAGGGTCGAGACCAGCACGGCGCGGGCGGCGAGGGGCGTGTCGCCGCCGAAGCGCTGCGCGAAGAGGCTGCCGCTCAGCGCCACCGGCATCGCGGCGATGATCAGGAGCACGACGCGGGTCTGGTGGGGCAGCGGCGCGCCGATCGACGCCGCGGCCTGCAGCAGGCCCCAGGTGGCCAGGGGCACCAGCACCATGCGACCGGCGAGCACCCGCAGCAGCTCGCCCGCGTCGCCGCCGCCGGTCTGCTCGGCGAGCTGGGCGCCCGTCACCAGCAGCGACAAGGGGATCGTCACCGTGCCCACGAGATCGAGCGCCTCGACCACGCTGCGCCCCGCCAGACCCACCCAGCCGCTCGCGCCGCCCCCGCGCGCGTAGGCCGCCAGGTCGGGCAGCCCCAGCGCCACGACGAGCCCGATGGCGGTGGCGACCAACCCGGGATTCCTGAGCAAGGACAACAGGTTGGCGCGGCCCCCCAGGGTGACGACGCCCGCCGTCCAGAGCGCAGGTTGTGCCCCCGCGTTGAACAGCAGGACCGCGCGCACGCCCTCGGCGCCGTACAGGCCCTGGGCGATCAGCAAGGGCAGGAAGATCCAGTTGGGCAGCCCGATCAAGAACGCGCCGGTCGGGCTGCGCGCCAGCAGCCGACCGATCACCATGCCGCCGCCAATGAGCGTGAAGCCGGCCACGGGCAGCGGCCAGGCCAACTGCAGCGTCGCGGCGTCCACCGTCCTGGGGATCTGCACCAGCACCAGCGCAGGGAAGGCGACGTCGACCACGATCCGGCTCAGCGACGCGACGGCCGTCCCCTCGACCAGGCCGCGCCGCCGGAGCAGCCAACCGCCACCAAAGAGCGCCAGCACGACGCCGATCTTGGCGAAGACGATGTGGTGGGGCACGGCTCCGGTCAGCCGCAGGGGCGCGCGCAGACGTGGCCGCCACCGTCGAGCGGCGCGCCCGGGATGTCCTTGCCACCGTGAAGCGCGTCGTACACCTCGACCCGATCGCCCCCGCCCTCGACCGGCCTCTCGGAGCCGAAGGCCACCGGCAGCAACCGCCGGCAGTCGACGCCCTTCGCCTGCAGCGTCCGCACGAGCATCAGCGCGCGTCGCCGCGACAGGAGCAGATCGGCGCGCGGGGACCCCGTCGGCGCGACGTGCACCTCGACCCGCGCCACCGACACGTTCGGGCGCGCCTCGAGGTAGCGCTTGATGGTCTCGAGCGCCGCCGCGCTCTCGATGGACGGCAGGTCGCGTCCCCCCATCTCGCCGAAGTCGATGGGCGAGGGCAGGATCAGGCGCGTCCCCTCGACGACGAACTCCGGCTTCGCGGCCGGCGGCAAGGCCTGCGCCATCGCCGGCGCGAGCGCGCCACCCAGCGTCAGCAAGGACATGATCAGCAAGGACATGATCAGCAGGGACAAGATCAGCAGGGACATCGTGCGACGCATCGCCAGCCTCGCTTCGTTTCGACCGCCCTCAGTCTGCGCACGGGGGCCGGCCGCGGCAAGCCGCCCGCCTCAGGCCCGCTCGAGCAGCGCGATCAGCGCGGCGCCCGCGGCCCGCGTGCCCAGCTCGCCCCCCAGATCCCGCGTCACCCGCCGGGTGGCGATCGCCTCGCGCACCGCGCGCTCGAGATCGGCCTCGGCCTCGCGATGTCCCAGAAAGCCCAGCATCTGAGCGCCCGTCAGCACCATCGCCAGCGGGTTGGCCACGTCCTTGCCGGCCAGCGGCGGCGCGCTGCCGTGCACGGGCTCGAACAGGCTCACCCGCCCGGGGTGGATGTTGCCGCTCGACGCGAGCCCGATGCCGCCCACGAGTTGGGCGGCCAGATCGCTCAGGATGTCGCCGAACATGTTGCTGGTGACGATCACGTCGAAGTCTTCCGGCGCCCGCACCAACTCCATCGCCGCCACGTCGGCGTACAGGTGCCGGCTCTCGATCTCGGGGTACTCGGCGGCGATCTCGCGGAAAACTCGCTGCCAGAGGCCGTGCGCGTAGGTCAGCACGTTGGCCTTGTCGACCATGCACAGCCGCCGCTTGCCCTGGGCCCGCGCGTGCTCGAAGCCGGCCCGCAGGATGCGCTCGGTGCCCTTGCGGGTGTTGATCATCTCGTTGATGGCGATCTCGTCGGGCGTGTCCTTCTTGAAGTTGCCCCCGATCCCCACATAGAGGCCCTCGGTGTTCTCGCGGAAGATCACGAAGTCGAGGTGCTCGGGCCCCTTGCCCTTGATCGGCGTCAGATCGGGGTGCAGCAGCTTGACGGGGCGCTCGTTGATGAACAGGTCGAGCCGAAAGCGCAGCCCCAGCAAGATGTCCTTGGCGTGCGCCATGTCGGGGACGCGCGGATCGCCCAGCGCGCCGAGGAAGATGGCGTCGTAGTGGTCGCGCAGATCCTCGAAGGTGGCCTGCGGCAGGGTGACGCCCTCGCGCAGGTACTTCTCGGCGCCGAGATCGAACCAGACGAAGTCGAGATCCAGGCCGTGCCGCTCGGCGGCCGCGTCGAGCACCTCGACGGCGGCGGTGGCGACCTCGGGGCCGATGCCGTCGCCGGGGATGACCGCGATCCTCTGGCTCATGTGGGGTCCCTTTGGCTGCTGTGGAGCGCGCAGTCGAGGTCGTGGGGGCCGGTCGCGCTCACCCGGCGGTCCGCGTGTCGGGGTTCGGATCGCCGGCCGCGACGGCCGCGGCGTAGAGCGCCATCAGGCGCAGGGCCGCGCGCTGGAAGCCACGCGAGGCGTTGGCCAGCATGTCGGCGGCGCTCGCGGCCTCCTGCTCGTTGCGGAACCCGTCCTCCTCCTGCTCCTGCTCCTGATCGGCGAAGGCGCGCTGCAACTCGAAGTCCTCGCCGCGCAGCGCGCTGACCGCCTCGGCCGCCGCGCGCTCGGACTCGCGGGCCTCCCTCAGCGCCTTGGTCAGCGTCCCGCGCTCGCGCAGCAAAGCGTCCACCTCGGCGTGCGTCCGCGCGAAGAGGTCGAGCGGCGTGTCGCCCACCGTGTCGCCGACGGCCTCGCGCAGCGTCGCGAGGCGCTCGAAGTAGCGCTCGTCGTGCGCCGAGATGTGGTCGGAGGCCTGGCTCACCGCGCGCGCCGCCGCTCGGACGCGAGACTGCATCCGCTGGAGACCATTGAGGATTCGGCGCTGATCGCGCTGCAGCCGCTCCCTGTGCTCGATGCGTTGCCGCGCCGCGTCGTCGGCCGCCTCGCGGCGCTCATCCGCCTCGACCTGCGATCGGTCCAGCAGCGTGCGCGCCCGCCCGACCGCCTGCAGCCCCCGCCCCAGATCGGCCGGCGGCGTCCGCCCCCAGAACAGACGGACGAGGTGCTCGAGGTTCTCGACGAGCCGCAGCCACTCGCCGTGGTGGCCGGGCAACGGCACCGCCGGCAGCGGGGCCCCGTGGATCGACACGTCCTGGGTGAAGCCCCCGGCCAGATCGTTCGCCACGACGTCCAGCGTCGCCATCACCTCCGCCGCGCCGCTCGGCCGGTCGGCGCGGTCCTTCTCGAGGCAGCCGTGCACCAGCGCCACGAGGCTCGGCGGCAGCTCCGGCATCAGGCCGTCGAGGCGCGGGACCGGATCGTTCACGTGGTGGGCGACGATCTCGGTCGGATCGTCGCCCTCGAACGGAGGCCGCCCCGTGAGCATGTGAAAGAGCACGCCGCCGACGGCGTAGAGGTCCGTCCGCGCGTCGGGCGCGTGCCCGCGCGCCTGTTCCGGCGCGAGGTAGAGCGGCGTGCCGAGGATGAAGTGCCCGGTGGGCTCGTGGGCCCGCTCGGGATCGTCCTCGGGCAGCGCGAGGATGCCCAGATCGATCACCTTCACGTGATCGGCCAGGCGCCCGTCGGCGGTCAGGAACACGTTCTCGGGCTTGATGTCGCGATGCACCGCGCCGCGCCGATGCAGCACCTGCAGGGCCTCGCACACCTGTCGCGCGACGTGGACCGCGCGCAACGGCCGCAGCGGGCCGTGCTCCTCGAGCTCTTGCAGCAGGTCGTGGCCGACCAGCAACTCCATGGCCAGCCACGCGCGGCCGTCGCTGAAGGTGCCGCCGTCGAGCGTCTGCACCAGGTGCGGGTGGCGCAGCCCGCGGCCGACGTTCCACTCGGTCTGCATGCGCGCCACGATGAGCGGCGATTCGGGCAGATCGGCGCGGCTGACCTTGATGGCCAGGCGGCGTCCGGTGGCCGTGTGGCGAGCCTCGAAGACCTCGGAGGTCGAGCCCTCTCCGAGGCGCCGAAGCAGCGTGAAGCCCAGCCGCAGCAGCTCGGCGGGCACGTTGACCTTGTAGGGCGCGTTCACGCGGGCTCGTTTACCACAAAGCGGGCGGGGCGGCGCGGGCGCCGATCGGCGCGCGTGAGGTCGAGATCGTGGTCCATGGGCGTAGGTACTCGGATTGTCTCGTGTTTCGTCGATACGGTCGCCGCGATCCGGCGCTCGGGCGGGGCCGGGCCGCCCGTCGAACCACCGCGCCCGGGGCCTTCAATCGACGGCGCAGGTGTAGAGGTGGCGGGCCCAGTGCGGGATGTCGGCCCGGCGGGGCTCGGCGCCGTGGTGCTCGATCGCGCGGACCAGGGTCAGCGCGCCGCGCGCGAGCAGCTCGAGGGCGCCCTCGGCGCCGCCGCGAGGCGTCTGCACCCGCACCAGGGGGAGCGGGACGCCGG
>CALBMW010000613.1 GCA_937896275.1 uncultured Myxococcales bacterium | reverse complement strand
CCTGCGCTGCCCCCTCGACGGCGCGCCGCGCAAGGCGACCAGCCTGATGGGCGAGCCGCGCGCCCGCGGCCGGCGACGCCACCTGGGCCTCGACCTCGAGGCGATCGGCGGCGAGCCGGTGCGTTCGGTGGCCGATGGGACGGTCATCTTCGCCGGCTTCGACCGCAAGGGCGGCAAGTCGATGGAGGTACCCCCCGAGGACACTCGCAAGGTCAAGGCCAGCTCGATGGCGGCCGGCGGCCTGTTCGTGATGGTGCGCCACGACGGTGGCCTCGTCTCGGCCTACATGCACCTGTCGAAGTACGTCGTCCGCAAGGGTGACGTCGTGCCGGCGGGCGCCCTGATCGGCCACGTCGGCCGCACCGGCATGAAGGAGTCGGCCGCCCACCTGCACTTCGAGCTCCGGCGCGACGGCGGCCACCTGGATCCTCTGCCCGCGCTGCGCCCCTACCTCTTCGTCCCCACGGACACCTGGCGCGGCCAGCGCGCGCGCTGGGAGAAGCGCCGCAAGGGCAAGAAGCGCCGCGAAGGCAAGAAGCGCCGCGAGGGCAGGGCGCCCCCCAAGGCTCGGTGACCGACGCTCCGCTTCAAACGAGCCGACGGCTCGGAAGCCGATGCTTCAGATGAAGAAGTCCGGCGACAGCGGCGCGCCGGGCGTCACGGCGTATTGCTCGAGATCGGTCACCCCCTCGGCGGCGAGCACTTCGTCGTCGATGAAGAAGTTGCCCGTGCAGTCCAGGCCGCGGGTCAGGATGGCATGCGCCGCGTCGGCCATGATGTCCGGCTTCCGGCTGCTGTCTGCCATCTGTTCGCCCAGCAGGTTGCGGACCGCGGCGGTGTCGATCGCGGTCCGCGGCCAGAGCCCGTTGACCGCCACCTTGCCCGCGAACTCGGCGGCCATGCCCAGCACGCACATGCTCATGCCGAACTTCGCCATCGTGTAGGCCACGTGGTTCTTGAACCAGCGCGCCTCCATGTTCAGGGGCGGCGAGATGTTGAGGATGTGTGGCGTCGCGCTCTTCAGCAGGTGCGGCAGCGTCAGCTTGGACACCAGGAAGGTGCCCCGCGTGTTGACCGAGTGCATCAGGTCGTAGCGCTTCATGTCGGTGCGAAGCGTGGCCGTCAGGCTGATCGCGCTGGCGTTGTTCACCGTGATGTCGATGCCACCGAAGGTCGCCACGGCCTTGTCGACCGCCGCCTGCACCGCCGCCTCGTCGCGCACGTCGACCACGCAGGGGAGCGCCTTTCCGCCCGCCTTCTCGATGGCCTCGGCCGCCGTGAAGAGCGTGCCGGGCAGGCGCGGGTGCGGCTCGGTCGTCTTGGCCGCCAGCACGATGTTGGCGCCGTCGCGCGCCGCCCTGAGGGCGATGGCTTCGCCGATGCCACGGCTGGCGCCGGTGATGAACAGGGTCTTTCCTTCGAGGCTGCGCATGGAGGTCTCCCTTCCCTGGTTCCGTTCTTCATGGTGAATCAGGTCCGCTCTCCGGGGCGCATCAGCCCGCCCCTTCGAGCTCGCGCTTGACGACGGCCAACGCCGAGGCGGCGTAGAAGCCGTCCGCGATGCGCTCGTCGAAGCTGTACTTGAGGGTCATGGTGCGGGCGCCGGGCGGGCCCTCGACGCGGCCCATCACGCAGAAGATGGAGCAGGTGCCCCACTCCCAGAGGTGGTGGTAGCCGGCGTCGAGGCCGACGGACCCCAGGTTGGCCACGAAGGCCGACGTGAAGAGCGGATCGCTCTCGATCATCGGGCGCGGCATCAACCCCATGCGATCGGCCCAGGCGGCGAAGGCCACCGCGAGGCGCAGCAGCCCGGTCGGCAGCCGCAGCAGCGTCGCCACCTCCTTGTCCGAGGTGGTCTGCTGCCCGGCGCGGCCGCTGCCGAGCGGCGCCAGCACGCCGTCCACCAGGGCCGCGAGGGGCTCGTCGGGCTCGAAGCGGCGCTTGACCGTCAGGATGGGCGCGTCCTCGTCGAAGGCCCGCTTCGCGCTGAAGGTGAGCCAGATGCCGTCTCGGTCGTAGAGCCGAAGACCGGCCACGAAGCGATTCATGCGCGGCCGCTCGTGCAAGGCCACGGCGAGCGCGCGCAGCACCAGGTGGAACACCGTCACGCGGCCCTCGCGCGCGCGCCCGGCGTTGAGCGCCTCGAGACGCGTGAACGCCGCCTCGACCGAGACGACCTGCGACGCGTGGACGAGCGAGTCGTTGCGTCGCGCTGACACGAACGGCATGAAGCGCCGGACATTGGAGAGGCCACGCACCAGCGTGCCATCGGGGCGGCGTCCGAACATCGCGGTCAGAGCCGATAGCTGGGCAGGTAGTGATGCACCAGTTCGTCGAGCGCGTCCTCGACGGCCTCGTAGAGATCGGAGTCGTCGTCTTCGACCTGACCGCGGTCGATGACGCGCCCGTCGGGCGTGGACAGCTCGAAGGTGGCGGTCACGCGGTAGGTGTGGTCCTCGCGGTCGAAGCCGTCGTCGTATTGGACGCGAAGCTCGACGTAGAGGTGGGTGTCGACCACCCCCGGATCACGATCCACGCGGGCGAACCCGCCGCCGGCGTTCAGGCCCTCGATGAGATAGTCGCGGGGCGAAAGGCCATGCAATTCGAGCTCATAGCGGTCGATGACGAGGGGCGCGACGTAGACCGAGCGATAGCGCGTGAAGTCGACCGGCGCCGTGTTCGAGAAGGTGAGCGGGGTGCAGGCACCGAGCATCAGGGCCGCGAGCGCGGCGCGTCGCGCGCTCATCCGGACCGCCCCCCGAGGGTCAGCATGAACAGCAGCGGCACCGCCTCGCTGCCGTCACGTTCAACGCCCGGCTCGAGCCCGTCGGAGTGAATGAGCTGGTAGCGGACCTGGGCGCCGACGCCCCAGTTGCGGCTCACCCAGTAGCGACCCTCGACGTAGACCGGCCACGAGAAGAGCCACTCGTCGGCGTCGATGCCGAACAGCGGCCACGCATCCAGCCCGGTCCCGATGCGCAGCTCCGTCGCGCCGGACCGCAGCGCGCGTCCGTAGACGTGGAAGCCCAGCAGCGCGCCCACGAAGCTGTCGACGACGTCGTTGGGATCGTCCTCGGTGAGCCAGATGAACGACGCGCCGACGTCGAGGCCGAAGCCCCCCGAGTAGAAGCCCAGGTTGGGGCCGACGACCGTCTTGTCCTTCACCAGGAACCAGTCCAACCCATAGGTGACGGCCGAGTCGGGTTGCGCGGCCGCGCGGCTGGGCTGGACGGCGCGCTGCCGGGGCGCCCGCGCCTTCTTCTTGGGGCGCGGCCGTCGGGCGTCCGCCGCGATCGGCGCAGCGATCAGCAGGGCCAGCAACACGGCGAACGACGAGCGAAGCGATGGGGAGCGAGGGCGCATCGGCCGTACAGTAGCGCCGACCGCGGCCCGGCGAAACCGCCCCGCGCGCTTCACACGTGGCCAAAAGGTGACGCGCCCTCTCGCGTCACGGCCTCGGCTCGTGCACCCTGCCGTCGGAGCCGTCGAGCGGAGGTGGGGATGGCCGTCGAAACGATGCTGGCGATCGCCCTGGCCGTGTACCTGGCGATCATGTTCGGCATCAGCCTCGCCGTGCGCGACAAGATCCATGATCCCGAGGACTTCATCGTCGCGGGGCGCCGCCTCAACCTGCCGCTCGCCTGGGCTTCCTTGTTCGCCACCTGGTTCGGCGCCGGATCGCTCCTGGCGTCGGCCGACGAGGTGCGGGTGGAGGGCCTGCGCGCGGTGGCGATGGAGCCCCTCGGGGCGGGCGCTTGCCTGATCCTGGCTGGCATCTTCTTCGCGCGGCCGATGTGGGAGGCGAAGCTGCTGACGCTGGCCGACTACTACCGCCAGCGCTTCGGGCGGCGCGCCGAGATTTGGTTCGCGGTGGGGACCATCACCTACTTCGGCTGGATCGCGGCGCAGTTGGTGGGGATGGCCGGCATCCTGACCGTCTTCTTCGACTGGCCAGCGTGGGCGGGCATCCTCGCCTGCGCGGCGGTCGCGCTGGCCTACACACTGATCGGCGGCATGTGGTCGGTCACGCTGACCGACGCGGCGCAGTTGACCATCCTGATCATCGGGCTCGTGGCCGTGGTGATCAACGTGCTGGGTGGGCTGGGCGGGGACGCCGGCGTGCTGCACGGCCTCACCGTGCTCGCAGACCGCGTGACCCCCGAGCGCCTCGTGCTGGTGCCCGGCGAGCGTCAGGGCGAGCTGTTTCAGTGGATCAACCTGCTGGTCATCGGATCGCTGGGCAACCTGGCGGGGGCCGATCTCATGCAGCGGGTGTTTTCGTGCCGGTCGGCCCGAACCGCGCAATACGCGTGCATCATGGCGGGCACGGCCTACATCGTGGTGGGCGTCGCGCCGGCCTTGCTCGGGCTGGCGGCGAGCGTCCTGCTGCCGGAGGACGTGACCCAGACGGTGCTCCCCATGCTCGCCAAGCAGGTGCTCGGGCCAGGCTTGGTGGTGCTCTTCGTGCTGGCGCTCATGTCGGCCGTCCTGTCGACGCTCGACAGCGCGATGCTGACCGCCGCGAGCGTCTTCTCGCTCAACGTCCTGCGGCCGCACATCTCCGAGGAGCGCATGTCGACGATGGTGCTGACGCGGTGGTGCGTCGTGGCCACGACGGTCATCAGCGTGGCCTTCGCCTTCGGCGGCGAGAGCGCCTTCAGCCTGCTCGAGGGCAGCTACGCGCTCACGCTGGCCGGCCCCTTCGTGGCGCTCGCGTTCGGCGTGTATTGGAAGCGCGGCGGCGAGCGCGCGGCCGTGGCATCGCTGGTGCTCGGCTATGCCATCACGGCGGCCGAGATGTTCATCCCGGACCTCGAGGACTGGGTGGGCCTCGGCGTCCCGATCCCACTCCTGGCGCTCGCGGTGAGCGTGGCGGCCTACGTGACCATCGCGCTGACGACGCCGGTCCCGCCTGTTACCCCTTCCGGCAGCGCGCCGGTCGTCGTCCCGGACGTCGGCACGTCCCGGTAACACCCGGCACCGGCCTGCGGCAGCCGCCGGGCGGTACGCACGATGCACGGCGTCACGATGCACGGAGTTCCGACCGCGCCTCCGCCGCGTTCGGAAGGAGGGGGATGCCATGGTATCCGGTCTCTCGGCGTTGGGATGTCTCGCGGCGGTCGCGATGGCCGCGCCACCCACGATCATCTATGCCAACGCGACGTCGCAGCTCGGCGCCCGCGGCGGGACCTGGGAGCACGGCGCCGCGGATCTCTTCGACGGGCGCGACGACACCGCGTGGTGCGTGGGCACCAACGGGTTGGGCATCCGCGAGCGTGTGGGCGTCGAGTTCAACCGAGCGATCAGGGCCGATCGCATCCGGATCGCGGCCGGCAATCCGGTGGCGTTTGGCGCCTTCGGGCCGGCCAACCGTCCGCGGGTGCTGACGATCTCGAACATGTCGTACGCCTGGCAGGTGGTGCTGCCCGACGACGCGGAACCCTTCGAGCTGCCGCTGCCGCCGCCCTTCACGGGGTCGCAGATGGTGGTGCAGATCGAGAACGTCTACAACCACGGCGGCCGGCACACCTGCCTCGCCGAGGTGACGCTCTTCGAAGGCAGGCGACCGATTCGTCTCGCGCCCATGAAGGCCCAGCGCGGCCAGCCCTCGCTCGAGGGGGTCTGGGTGCGCATCGAGGCGCCGTCGCCCGAGACCTTCATCGTGTTCTACCGCGACGGCCGCTTTCGGCACCGCCACAACCCCGACATGGCCGAGCGGCGGCCGGATCGCTGGGGGCGCTGGAGCTGGCAGCCTGATGCTCGACTGAGGCTGGAGGTGGCGGGCGACCGCCTCGACGGAGACGCGATGGTGAGCCCCCACGACGACGGCCGGCTGCGGCTGGCGCTGACCGGCCCCTACCTGGGACGCTGGGTGCCCTTCGTGCCCGAGACCGGGTTCGCCAGCGATCTGTTCTGACGCCGTGACCGGCTCGAGCCCGGCCTACTTGAGATCGTCGATGACCGGCTTGGCCCGGCCTCCCACCTGCACCGTGATGAGCCTGCGCTCGGGATCGAAGTCGAGCTGCACGCGGGCGCCGCGCGGCGCGCCGGGGAGGGTGTCGTAGCGGACGCGCCAGCCCTCGGCCAGCACCTCGCCC
>CALBMW010000612.1 GCA_937896275.1 uncultured Myxococcales bacterium | reverse complement strand
CCACGCGGCGGTGAAGCTCGCGTCGCTGCTTGAACAGCATGAGGCCGTAGATGGCCTCCTGCCCGATCGCGTGCTTGAAGCTGTAGTGGGCGTCCGGGCCGATGGCCACGTCGCCCTCGGCCAACACCAGATCGAGATCGAGCAGCGCCGGCAGCAGCGCGGCGACGTCGTCCCCGGTCTCCTCGACCGGGTAGACGTGGGCCAGGATGCGGTAGGCGAACTCGCGCCCAATGACGCTGGCGACCTTCAACAACAGCTGGTGGGCCGGCGAGAGGCGATCCACGCGGCTGATCACCGCGCCCTGAACGGTGTCGGGCAGGCTGGCGCTGTCGAGATCGGCGCCCGGGGCCAGCCCGCAGGTCCCGTCGTGGATCAGCAGCAGGCCCGTGTCGCGCAGCGAGAAGGCCAACTCCTCGGAAAAGAACGGGTTTCCGCCCGACTTGTCGGTGAGCAGGCGTCCCACGTCGTCAGGCAGGTTGACCACGCCGAGGCGCTGACAGACGAGCTGCAGCGTCTCGTCCGAGGACAGGTTGCCCAGCACGAGGCGGACCGTGTCGGGGTGCTCGAGCAGGCGGCTCCACACCGCGGGCAACGGATCGGCCATGGGCCGGGTGGCCAGCACCAGCAGCAAAGGACCGGCGTCCCGCGCGACACGTTCGGCGAGCGTCCACGAGGCCGAGTCGAGCCAGTGCACGTCCTCGATGACGACGACCAACGGGCCCGAGGCCGCGGCCCGGCTCATCAGCGCGACGATCATGTCGTGCAGGTTGGCGGCGCGCACCTCGCCCGGCATGCCCGCGGTGACCTCGTTGTCCGCCAGATCGAAGGGGAGCATCGAGTCCAGCAGCGGGGCGAAGCCGGCCAGCCGCGCATCGAAGGCCAGCGCCGCCTCGGCGGCCCGCGTGACGGCGTCCGCGTCCATGGCCGGCGACAGGCCCAGCAGCGCCGACATGATGTCGCGCCAGGCGAAGTAGGGGGTCTCGCGCTCGATGGACGAGGCCTCGCCGACCAGCATGCGCGCATGGAGGGCGCGGGCCCGGAGGGTGGTCTCGAGCACCAGGCGCGACTTGCCGATGCCGGCCTCGCCCTCGAAGGCCAGCGCCCCGCCCGTGCGCTGGCGAACCAGGTCCTGCAGTCGGGCCGAGATGGCGTCGAGCTCGAGGGCGCGGCCCACCATCTCGGTGCGCTCGCGTACGACCTCGAGCAGCTCGCCCGTGGGGCGGAAGATCGCCACCGGATCGGGGACGCCCGCGAGGTGCACGGTGTCGAGCGGCGTATAACCCAGGCGGCCGCGCGACGCCTGCCAAGTGGCCTCGTCGGTGAGCACGCCGCCGTCCGCGATCTGCATGATGCGTGAGGCCAGGTTCACCGCGCGGCCCAGGGTGGTGTACTCGCAGCGCGCCTCGCTGCCCACGAGGCCGCAGAAGACCTGGCCCGTGGTGACGCCCACGGAGGCGCGGACGCCGATCGCGGCGAGGCGTCCGACGATGTCGAGGGCGGCGCGCACGGCGCGCGTGGGGTCGTCCTCGTGCGCCAGCGGCGGGATGCCGAAGCCAGCCAGGAGCGTCGCGCCCTTGTCGGCCATGCTGATCTTGTCGATCGAGCCGCCCCATCGGTAGATCGCGTGCTGCGTCTCCTCCGTGACGGTCTGGCTCACCGCCAGGATGTCGGGGGCCACCGGATCCAGATCGGGCAGGTGGACGAAGAGCACCGTGACCGTGCGCAGCTCGGCCAGCCATCGACCCTGTCCCG
>CALBMW010000611.1 GCA_937896275.1 uncultured Myxococcales bacterium | reverse complement strand
TTCTTGCCGCCCGCCGTGATGATGAGGTGCTTCTTGCGATCGGTGATGCGCAGGTACCCCTCCGCGTCGAGCGTCCCCACATCGCCGGTGTGCAGCCAGCCATCGATCACGGTCTCGGCCGTCGCCTCGGGATCCTTGAAATAACCCTGGAACACCCACGGCCCCCGGATGAGGATCTCACCGTCCTCGGCGATGCGCTGCTCGAGCCCCGGCAGCAGGCGCCCCACCGTGCCCAGGCGCGTCGCGCCGGGCGCGTTGATGTGGCTGACCACGGTGCACTCGGTCATCCCGTAGCACTCGTAGATCGGCAGCCCGGCGCCCCAGAAGAACTCGAGCACCGCCAGGGGCGTCGGCGCGGCGCCCGTGATGAACTGCCGCACCCGCCCGCCGAAGGCCGCCCGGATCTTGCGGAACACGAGTCGGTCGGCCACCGCGTGCTGCGCCCGGATCGCGAGCGGCGCCGACCGCCCCGCCAGCTCGTGCGCTACCCGCGCCTTGCCCACGCGCTCGGCCCACGCGAAGAGCGCGCGCACCGCGGGCGACTTGCGCGCCACCTCGGTCCGGACGCGCCCGTAGGCCTTCTCGAAGATGCGCGGCACCGATCCGAAGATCGTCGGCCGCACCTCGCGCAGCTCGTCGAGCACCGCGCCGGTGCTGGTGGCGTAGGCCGTGGCCATGCCCGCGTTGATGCGCCCGTAGAACGCGAGCACCCGCTCGGCCACGTGGGCCATCGGCAGGAAGCTCAGCGACACGTCATCCTCGAAGAATTGCCCCAGATCGGCCTGCGAGCCGAGCAGCGAGAGGATGTTGCCGTGGCTGATCGCCGCGCACTTGGGCGGCCCCGTCGTGCCCGAGGTGTAGACGAAGATGGCGGTGTCGTCGGACCCGCGCGCGGCGAGCCGCGCGGCGCGGACGACCGGATCGAGCTGGGCCCCTTCGAAGCGATCCGGTCCGAGGACTCGCGGGTCGCGCCCGGCGAAGGCGGCCGCGACCTCACGGGTCCAGGGCACGATGGCGCGCAGCGTCTCGAGCCCCTGCGCCGCGTCGAGCACGCTCGAGAGCTCGGCGGCGTCCGCGACGAACACCACCTTCGCGTCGCTGTGCTCGAGCAGGTAGCGAATCTGGTCGGGCGCCTGATGCGGATAGATGCCCAGGCTGACGCAGCCCGCCATCTGCGCGCCCATGTCCTGCACGGCCCAAGGCGCCCTCGTGGGGCCCAGGATCGCCACCCGATCACCGGCCTCGATCCCCAGGTCGGCGAGCCCCGCCGCCACCTGCGAGGCCTGCCTCTCCCAGTCGCGCCAGGTGGTCCCCACCCAACGGCCGTCGCGCTTGTCGAAGAAGGCGTTCACGTCCGGGTGGCGCGCCACGCGCCGCGCGAACATGTCCGCCAGCGTCCGCGACTGGCCGGCGATGAAGGTGGCGGGTACATGCGCTCCAGCGGTGAACACGGCAATCTCCTGCGGGCGGCGATGCGCCAGTATCCGCAGCGGGACGACGCGCGTAAACCGCTTCGACGAAAAGGGAATCAGTCCTGCGCCGAGATCGCCAGGTGGGCGCGCGCGGCCTCGGCGAAGGCGTCGGGCCGCTCGAGGTGGGCGCAGTGGCCGGCCTCGGACAGGACCACGTGGCGCGCGTCGGGCAGCCCGTCGGCCAGCCGATCCGCCAGGGCGCCGTAGCGGGCGTCGGCGGCCCCGGTCACCAACAGGATGGGGTGCGTCACCGCGCACAGGCGGTCCCAGACGGCGGGCATCGCGCCCACGCCCATGCCGCGCAGCGCCCGCGCCAGACCGATCGCCGTGTGCGCGCGGCGCCCGGCGGCCATCTCGGCCCTCGCGGACGCCTCGATGCCCGCCTGCGACCGGATGAGCGGGGTGTCGCGCCACCACGCCAGGAAGGCCGGCACCCCCTCCGCGCAGATGCGCGCCGCCAGCGCCGCGTCCGCCGCGCGCCGCGCCACGCGGGTCTCGGCGTCACACATCCCGGCCGTGGCCCCGACCAGGATCATCCGTCCGACTCGTCGCGGGTGCGCCAACGCCAAGTGCAGCGCCGTCCGGCCCCCCAGGGAGTAGCCGAGCACGTCGACCATGGGCGCCCCGAGCGCGTCGAGCAGGGCCGCGAGGCCGTGCACCACCGCCTCCATCGCGTGCGCCGCGTCGTCCGGCGGGGCCACCGTGCCCCCGTGCCCGGGCAGATCAGGCGCGAGCCAGGGTCTTGGAATCCGGCGCGCCAGAGGGGCGAAGTCCGCACCGCGGCCCGTGAAGCCGTGCAGGGCGAGCACCGGGCGCCCCACCCCCGCCCACCGGCGTACGCACCAACGCACGCCGCCCGCCTCGATCAGCCCTCGATCGTCCACGTCCACGCCGCGCAGCATGCCCGCCCCCGAGGCCCAGACCAACCGGAATGGACCCCCGCGCCGCGCAGGCCGTACAAGGGACCCGAACGCCGGAGGTCACCATGTCGCCGCTCACAGCCGTCCTCGCCATCGTCCTCGCCGCCCCCTCGGCCGAGAGCGCCCGCGCCGTCACCGCCTCGTGGTCCGCCGCCGCCGCGCTGGGCGCACCGGACGCCACCCCAGGCGCCGACGACGCGCGGGCCTGGGCCACCCTGCAACCCGACGCCGGCCCCGAGTGGCTGGAGTTGGAGTACGAGAGCCCCGTCGACGTGGGTGGCGTGATCATCCACCAGAACCTGGCGCCGGGCGCGGTCGCGAAGGTC
>CALBMW010000610.1 GCA_937896275.1 uncultured Myxococcales bacterium | reverse complement strand
ATTGTCCCGAGCCGGTGCCGCAGGCCCACGCCCAGCACCACGCCCCGGTCGCGGCCGAGCACGCCGCGGACGATCGTGCCGTCGGCCGGGCCGCCGCCGGGCCCGAGCAGCGGTTTGGTCACGCTCCCGCCCTGCACCTCGTGGTCGTACTGGCGGATGATCCATTCCTTGCTTGCCACGTCGGGCAGGGCGAGCACGGCCAGGAGGGTGGTGCCGAGGAGGGTCTCGGCCGAGCCGGCGGGCTGCCACTCGGCCGGCTGGTCGGGCGGCGGCGAATACACTGATTGGAGCGTGCGTCGGGGGCGGCCTTCGTGGAGGAAGTGGCAGTCGAGCTCACCGGCCACCTGCCCCTCCCAGCGGAGCGAGAGCCGGCCGGAGCCGGTGAAGCGGCCGATCACCGTTGCCTCGACCCCCTCGGCGGCGGCCACCGCGACCTGCGCCTCGGCGTCGCTGCGGGGCACGGCCTGCACGACCGCCGGTCTCTTGTCCGTCCGCGTGCTCGCGTCGACCTTGATGATCAGGTCGTTGCCGGTCTGGCGCACGGAGTACAGCGCGTCGGCCTCGAGGCTCACGATGACGCGGCCGACCTTCACGAGGTCGTCGTCGAACTGCAGGGTGGCGATCTCGTCGATGACCCCGTTGGCCACGTCGATCGGGCCCGGCACGGCCGAGATGTCGGCGTTCGAGATGTCGACGAACAGGCGGACCGGATCGGTGAGCTTGAAGACCGTGAACGTGGGCGGGCTCGACCCCCGCACGATCACCTCGGTCGCCGCGTCGGCCTCACGCACCTCGACGGCCGAGAGGCGGTTGATCACCGGCTCCTCGGCGCGCGCGAGCCCACCGAGCATGAGCAGCGTAAGGGCTGTCAGCCAGGCGACGCCTGGCGGATGACATCCGCTCGACGGGCGTTGACGCATTGAGTTCCCCCTCATCTCCGTCACGGCCGGAGCTCCTCCAGCTCCTCCTGCGTGAGGAGCACCTTCCGAACCTCTTCGACCGGCTGTTCGTCGACCGTCGCCTGCAGCGGCTGGAAGAGAACCTCGTTCCGGGTTATGCGGGCGACCCGCATCGGCACCTTGTCGCCGACGACGTCGCCCACACGGACGACGTGACCCAACCCCCGCGAGTCCGTGACCATCGCCTTCGCGACAGCCGTCCCCGTGATGATCGCCATGAGCTTCAGCTCGGGCACCTCGGAGTCGATGATCGACCCCGTCTGACGCTGCTGCTCTCCGCTCTCGACGACGTCGGGCTTCTTCACCAGATCATCGACATACTGACTGAACGGGTCGCGCTCCTCACGGAGCGTCACCGTCAAGTCCTGCGCGCTGGCCCAGTTCGCGTTCTTGAAGCGCTCCGGGACAGCAATCTCGTCGGCACCCCCGGCCGCCTTGCCCGCCGCGGCGGCCTTTTTGCGGGCCGCCGCGTTGCCGTGGCTCTTCACCCCGGTCGAGACGCCGCGCCCCTTGCCGCCCTCTTCGGGCTTCTCGTCCCCGCAGCCTGTGCTCAGCGCGACCGGCGCGCAGATGAGCGCGAGGCCGACGAGGCCGATGAGATGGGGTCGGCGCGTCACGGTCACTTCCCCTTGCCGACGGCGCCCGCCGGCGGGAGGTACATGAAGGTGGTGGCGGTGCACTGGGCCACGAGCTGGTCGTCCCCGCCCTGGCGACTGACCGCCGCGAGCTCGATGTTCTCGACGTTCACGATGCGGGTGAGTCTGCCCAGGTAATAGAAGAAGGTCGACACCTGGTTGAAGGAACCCTTGAGGGTCATCTTCACGGGGATGCGCGCGTAGAGCGTCTCGGGGACCGTGTCGCCGCGCTCGAAGCGGGCGATCTCGAGGCCCACGATCTTGGCCTGGCCGTGGATCTTCTGCAGGAGGTCCGCGATCTCGGCGTTCTCCGGCAGGCGGTCCCGCATCTCGTCGCGCACCTTCTTGAGCACCTCGATCTCGTCGCGGTAGCTCTGAAGGTTCTTGGCGACCTCCTGCTCCTCGGACAGCGTCTTGTTGAGGGCCGGGGTGCGGGCGTTCTCCTTGTCGATTCCGGCTGCGACCTCCTCGAACATCAGGAAGTACCAGGCCGCGCCGATCATGGCCATCACGGCGACCAGCAACGCCGCCTTCTGCGAGGTCGGGATCGCGAGGAGCTTGTCGAAGCCTTCAGCCATGATCGGACCTCGCTCGGCCCTGCTCGCGCGTCGCTTGCTGCTCGCACGTCACTCGCCGCTCGCACGTCATCGGCTGCGCGCGCGTCATTTGGGAGGCGCCTTGCCCAGGGTGCCCGCCTGCAACTTCTGCACGTCGGCGGGGCCGTAGATCACGAGCGCGTCGATGTCGAAGCGCACCATGCGCGCGTTCTCGAGCTCCGACATCTCCACCGCCTCGGAGACGTTGAGGTTGATCTCGACGAAGTGGAGCGCGGTGCCCATGCGCTGAAGGAACTCCGCGAGATCCTCGTTGGTGCGGGCGTGACCGGAGATCTTGAGGGCTCGGTTGCGCTCGATGAACCCGTCGAGCCAGAGGCGACGCGGATCCCAGTCCGGGTTCCAGCCCCGGTTCAGCATCTCGAGCTTCTTCTGGGGATCCTCGGTCGGTGTCAGCATGGAGGACAGCTCGGTCAGCATGCGCACCGGACCGCTCTGCCCCTCGACCAGCCCGTCGAGCACCGTCTTCTGTTGCTCGAGCTCGACCTTCTGGCTCTCGAGGTCGGCGACCTCGGCCGTCTGCGTCTGCAAGGTCTCGATCTTCTTGCTGATCTTGGCGTTGTTCTGCTGGGCCGCGGTCAGCTCGGCGCCCTTCTCGCCCTGGAACCAGAGCAGCGCGCCGACCTCCAGCAGGATCAGGACCGCGAAGAGGGCGAGCACCTGCTTGCCCGCCTTCTTGGTGACCTGTTCCCGGACCGGGAGGAGGTTGATGCGAATCATTTGTCGCCCTGCCTCCGCAGACCGAGCCCGACCGCGCAGGCGGCCAGCGGGCGCACCTCGTTGAGGTAGTCGAGGTTGAACAGCTTAGGGTCGACCTGAATGTTGCGGAAGGGGTCGACCAGCTCGACGGCGACCCCGACGCGGTTCTCGATGGTGCGGGCCAGGGAGGGCACCTTGGCCGTGCCACCGGACAGATACACGCGGGACATGCGCCCGTCGGACGAGGTGGCCAGGTAGAAGTCCAGCGAGCGATGAATCTCGCTCGCCATCGACTCGCTCACCGAGGCCATCACGCGCTCGACCTCTTGCGGCACGACGCTGTCCGCGTCGACGCCCCGCTCACCCCCCAGCTTGTAGGCCTCGGCCTCGTCGTAGGAGACGTTGAGCTGCTTCTGGATCTCTTCGGTGAACTGGGTGCCGCCCATGCTGATGTCGCGGGTGAAGGTCGTAATCCCGTTCGACACGATGTTGATGTTGATGGTGCTCGCGCCGATGTCGAGCAGCACCACCGCCTCGCCCGGCGGGAACCCGTAGTTCACCTCGAAGGCGTTCTGGATCGTGAAGCAGTCCACGTCGACGACCACCGGCTCGAGCCCGGCCTCGCGCACGATGCCCGAGTACTCGTCGACGACCTCCTTCTTCGCGGCCACCAGGAGCACGTCCATCTGGCCCTGCTCGGGCCGCGACTGGAGGATCTGGTAGTCGAGGTAGACGTCGTTCACGTCGAAGGGGATGTACTGCTCGGCCTCCCACTTGATGCTCTCGTCGAGCTCGTCCTGGGTCATGGCCGGCAGGCTGATCTTCTTGATGATGACGGAGTGGCCGCTGATCGAGAGGGCCACGTCCCTGGTCTTGAGCTTCTGGGCCGAGATCATGCCCTGCACGGTGTCGACGACAGCCGACGCGTTCATCAACGCGCCATCCACGATCGCTTCGGACGGAAGGGGCGCCATGGAGAAGTTGGCCAGCTGGATGCCCTTCTTGGACTCCCGCAGCTGGACCAACTTGACCGAGCTGGAGCCGATGTCCAACCCCAGCGCATTTTTCCGTCCGGCCATCGCCCCCCCTACCGAAGATCAGGATCTCCGGTCGTCCGGAGTTTCGAGCAGCCCGCGTCAAGGCGTCAAGAAAAGAAGAGTATCGCGGACTTATCCTGCCAACGGGTCCGAACGCAAGACCCTGATATCGCAATCGAAAGCAAACAAACCGACACCTGTCCACATTCACGCACAATGTGCCCACGGTCCTACAGCGGCACACCGTACTCCTTGATCTTGTAGAGCAGGGCACGGTGCGAGATCTCGAGCAGCTCGGCGGCGTGCGTCCGGTTCCCTCCGGTCTGCGTCAGCGCGCGCCGAATCAACTCATCTTCGATCACCCGCGTGGTTTTCTTGATGCTCAGCTCGCCGCTGGCCAGCGTCATGCGGATTCGGTCGGTGCTCTCGCGCAGGCGCGGCGGCAGATCCTCGACCGTCAGCCGCTGCCCGTCCGCGAGCACCATGGCGCGCTCGATGGCGTTCTCGAGCTCGCGCACGTTGCCCGGCCAGGTGTAGCGGACCAGCATCTTCAGGGCCTCGGCGTCGACCCCGGTGATGGCCGTGCCGAGTCGCTCGTTGAAGCGCTCGACGAAGTGGTCGACGAGGAACGGTACGTCGCCGGTCCGGGCGCGCAGCGGAGGCAAATGGATCGGCAGCACGTTGAGCCGATAGAAGAGGTCCTCGCGGAAGCGCCCGGCCTTCACCTCGGCCGGCAGGTCGCGCACCGTCGCGGCGACGACGCGTACGTCGACCGCCGTGGACGTCGACTCGCCGACGCGCCGGATCTCGCCCTCCTGCAGGACGCGCAGCATCTTGACCTGCAGCGGGAGGGGCAGCTCGCCGATCTCGTCGAGGAACAGGGTGCCGCCGTTCGCCTCCTCGAAGAGGCCGCGGCGGGCGCGGTCGGCGCCGGTGAAGGCGCCGCGGGTGTGACCGAAGAGCTCGCTCTCGAGCAGGGTCTCGGGGATGGCGCCGCAGTTGATCGGGATGAAGGGGCGCGCTCGCCGGCCGCTGTTGAAGTGCAGCGCGCGGGCGACCAGCTCCTTGCCGGTACCGCTCTCGCCGGTGAGCAGCACGGTGGTCTTGTAGTCGGCCACCTTGCGCACGGTGCGGAAGACGCGGTGCATCTCGTCGGAGCGCGCGATCATGCCGCCCACGTCGAGCTCGCCGGCCAGCGTCTCTTCGAGCCGACGCAGCTTGTCGGACTGGAGGCGGTGCGCCAACGCGCGCCTCAGGCGGAAGATGACCTCGTCGGCGCGGAAGGGCTTGGCGATGTAGTCGAAGACCCCGTGCTCGTCGGCGCGGGCGAGCGTCTCGATGTCGGCGTGCGCGCTCATCAGCACGATGGGGGTGCCGACGCCCTGTTCCCGCGCCCGCGCGATGACCTCGAGGCCGCCGATCTCGGGCATCACCAGGTCGCAGAGCGCGCAGTCGAAGGTGTCACCGGTCAGGGCGTCGAGCGCCTCGCGACCGTTGTCCACGCAGACGACCTCGAGGTCGTCCTCGCGGCCGAGGTGCAGCGACACGACATGACGGATGCTGGCCTCGTCGTCGGCGACGAGCACCCGGCGCTTGGGAGCGGGCATGGGGCGGACCATACGCCTACAGGGTTGCAGTGACTACCGCGCGCCTCAGAGCCGCTTCTCGATGAAGGCCTTCTTCTCGAGATCACGCACCCAGGCGGCCATCGCGTCGGCGAGGCGGGACTGGTAGAGCTCGTTGCGCGTCTCGGGGTCCACGGTGTCGCAGTCTGCGCCCGGGGCGGCCTTCTTCGCGATGGCGCGCACGATGTGGTAGCCGACCGCCGTGCGCACCGGACCACCCACGCCGCCCACCGGCGTCGAGAAGATCGCCTTCTCGAGCGTCTTGTCTGCGAGATCGCCCCGCTTCACCGTCCCCAGGGTGCCGCCCGAGTCGCCGCCGATGTCGCTGTACTGTCGGGCCAGCGCGGCGAAGTCCTCGCCCGCGACGGCGCGGTCCCGGATCTCCTCGGCCTTTTGGCGAATGGCCGAGTCCTCGGCTGGGGTGGCCTCGGCCGACACCCGCAGCACGATGTGCGCGGCCTCGACCCCGTGGGCGCCCGCCTGGGTGCGGCGCTCGCGGCAGTAGTTCTGCACGTCGCGATCGCTGAGCGCGATCTTGTCGCGCAGGAAGCGCCCGACCACCTTGCGCTGCAGCAACTGCTCGCGCACCTGATCCTTGAACTTGGCGAGCGTCAGCCCCTGGGCGCCGAGGTACTGGCCGAGCCGCGCGTCGTCCCAGCCCTGCTGCGCCATCACCTTCTCGAGGTGATCCTTCACCTCGTCTTCGCGCACGACGACGTGCGCCTTGGCGGCCTCTTGCTTCACGAGGCGCTCGCCGATGATGGCGTCGAGGAAGGCGCGCAGCTGACGCTGCTTCTTCTGTTGGCGGGCCACCGGATCAGGCTCCGCGGCCACCTCGCTCAAGGAGTCGGCCGCGGCCTCTTCGACCTCGCTCAGCGTGATGACTTCGTCGTTGACCAAGGCCACCACGCGGTCGATCACTTCGGCGCGCGCGGCGACGGCCGCGAACAGGATGACCCCCAGGATGGCTGAGATCGCCCTCACGGCGCCTCCTCGCCCTCGTCCGCGGGCGCCCGTCGCGGGGCCATGCCCGGGGGCATGCCCAGGCGCGGCATCCCGCGGCCGGGCGGCGCCATGCCGGGCGGCAGGCGCGGCTGGCTGAGGTCGGGCATCGGGCCCTTGGGCGCCTCGACTGTGACCTGCTCGAGGACCGCCTCGTCGATGGTGACGCCCGCCGAGTCGCGCAGGCCCTGCACGAAGTCCTGCATCGCCCGACCCTTGCGCTCGCGGAAGAGCTTGTTGCGGATGCTGGTCTTCACGTCGTCGAGCTCGCGCTTGTAGGGCCGCCGGAAGCCCGTCTTCTGCACCAGGTGCCAGCCGGCGCTCGACTTCACCGGCGCCGGCGCCACATCGCCCACCTTGTCGATGGCGAAGGCGGCCAGCGCCACGGGCGGGGCCACCGGCGGCTGCATGGGGCCACGATCCACGCGCGACGTGCCCGGCTGCCCGAAGAACTGGAGATCGCCCCCGGTCTCGCGCGTCGCGGCGTCGGTGCTGTTGGCCTTGGCGTAGTCCGCGAAGATCTCCCGCGCCTTGAGCGGCTCGGCCTGCACCTTGGCGCTGATCTCGACCAGCAGCGCCTTCGCGGCGGGCTCGTCGGGCAGCAGGATGTGGGCCCCGCGCACCTCGCCGGGCTTGTCGTACTCCTCGGGGTGCGCGTCGTAGTGAGCCTGCACCTCGGCGTCGGTGACGTCGCCCATCTTCACGAGGTTCGAGACCTCCTCGGAGGTGAAGCGCTTGACCATCGCCTGCTTGTGGGCCAGCACCACATCGGGATCCTTGTCGTAGCCGCGCTTCCTGGCCTCTCGGGCGAGCAGCTCGAAGCGCACCAGGCTGTCGAGGAACTCGCGCTTGCGCTCGAGGCTGTTGTACCGGGCGCGGGCGAAAGGCGACTGCTGGTTGAGGCGCCGCTCGAAGTCCGCGAGCGTGATGGTCTCGTCGCCGATCTTCGCGACGACCCGGCCCTTCTCCTCGGGGGTCAGCTCGTCCCCTTGCGCGAGCGCGATGCCGCCCGCGCTCTTGGCGGCGTCGTCGCGGCAGCCAGCGAGGCCGAGGGTCGCCAGGGCGGCGGTGAGGAGAAGGCTGAAGCTGCGTATTTCGCTCATGATCTCGCTGATGTCTCGTGCTGCGACGCGGGCGTCTCGGTAACGAACTCGGCCAGTCGCTGCAAGCAGATTCGAGTGCCGGCGATGGTGTCGCGGCGCTCCTCCGGGGTGAAGGTGTAGGCCAGCTTGAAGTCCGCCGGGGCCTGGAAGCCGCTGTTGGGGGCCTGCACGAGGTGCAGGATCGCGGCGATCGGCAGGGGGCTCTGCGGGTGGACGGTGAGCAGGACGCGGTCGCCCGCCGGATCGACGCTCTGGAGGCCGACGTAGCGCGCCAGGGTGCGAATGCGCATCACCTCGATGAGGTTCTCGACCGTGCCTGGGAGCGGCCCGAAGCGGTCCTGCATCTCTTCCTGCACGGTGAGCACGTCCTCCTCGTCGTTCGCGTTCGCCAAGCGCTTGTACAGCACCAGGCGCAGGTGCGTGTCCGGGACGTACTCCTCGGGGATGCGCGCGTTGACCTGCAGGTTCACGTCGGGGTCGAACTCGACCTTCGGGGCCTGCCCGCGGAGCGTGCGGACCGCCTCGTCGAGCAGCTGGGCGTAGAGATCGAGGCCGACCGCCTGCACGTGACCCTTCTGGCGCGTACCGAGCAACTCGCCGGCGCCGCGCAGCTCCATGTCGTGGCTGGCCACCTGGAACCCGCTGCCCAGCTCCGTGAATTTCTGGATGACCGCGAGTCGCTTGCGCGCCTCGTTGCCGATGACCGACTCGCCGGGTACGAGCAGATAGCAGTAGCCACGCTCGCGGCTGCGCCCGACGCGGCCCCGCAGCTGGTAGAGCTGGGCGAGGCCGTAGTGGTCGGCGTGGTCGACCAGCATCGTGTTGGCGGTCGGGATGTCGATGCCCGACTCGATGATCGTGGTCGACAGGAGCACGTTGTAGCGGCCCTCGGTGAAGTCGACCATGACCCGCTCGAGCTTGCCGGTCTCCATCTGGCCGTGGCCGACGATGATGCGCGCCTCGGGCACCAGCGACTGCAGCCAGGCCTTGCGCGCCTCGATGCTCTGCACGCGGTTGTGGACGAAGAAGACCTGCCCGCCGCGGCCCAGCTCGCGGAGGATGGCGTCGCGCACCACTTGATCGGTGGCGCGGCAGACGAAGGTGCGGACGCTCAGGCGATCGACCGGCGGCGTGGTGATGACGCTGAGATCGCGGATGCCGCTGAGGCTGAGCTGGAGCGTGCGCGGGATGGGCGTGGCGGTCATCGCCAGCACGTCGACGTGGGCCCGCAGCTCTTTGAGCCGCTCCTTGTGCTTCACGCCGAAGCGGTGCTCCTCGTCGAGCACGAGCAGGCCCAGATCGCGCCACTTGATGTCCTGGGAGATCAGCCGGTGGGTGCCGATGAGGATGTCGACCTTCCCCAGCTTCACGTCCTTGATGATCTGCCGCTGGTCGGCCGGCGGCACCAGCCGGCTCAGGAGCTCGACGCGCACCGGGTAGCCCGCCAGGCGGTCCCGGAAGGTCTTGGCGTGCTGCAGCGCCAGGACGGTCGTCGGCACCAGCACCGCCACCTGCTTGGCGTCGAGGGCGGCCTTCATGGCGGCGCGCAGCGCGACCTCGGTCTTGCCGAAGCCCACGTCGCCGCACAGCAGGCGGTCCATGGGGCGGCTGCGCTGCATGTCGGCCAGCACCTCGTCGATCGCGCGGCCCTGATCGGGTGTCTCTTCGAAGGGGAAGGTGCCCTCGAAGGCGCGGAAGTAGTCGTCGGGGGGGCTGAAGGCGTAGCCCTCGGCCAGCTCGCGGTGCGCGTAGAGCTCGAGCAGGGCGTAGGCGTCCTCCTCGGCGGACTGCTTCGCGCGGGCGCGCACCTTGGTCCAGGCGGTGCCGCCCAGCTTGTCCATGCGCGGGGCGCCGTCGGAGGAGCCGACGTATTTCTGGAGGCGGCCGAGCTTGTAGACCGGGACGAAGAGCTTGTCGCGGCCGGCGAACTGGATCTCGAGGAAGTCCTGCTCGGTGCCATGCAGGACGAGCTTCTTGAGGCCCAGGTACTGGCCGACGCCGTGATCGGCGTGCACCACGTGGTCGCCCGGCTCGAGCTCGCGGAAGCTCTGCACGAAGGGGCTCTGCGTGTCCTCCTTGCGAGCTTGGCGGCGGGCGGCCTTGCGGCCGAAGACCTCCTCCTCGGTGACGAGCGCGAAGCCGTGGCTCAACAGACGGAAGCCGCCGCCCACGTCGCCCTGGACGAGCACCGCGCCGCCCTCGCCCGGCTTGGGCGGCTGCAGGTAGGTGGCGGGCACGGCGTCGCCTTTGCGCACCGGCACGCCGTAGCCCTTCAGCAGCCGGTCGAGGCGTTCGAGCTGGGTCTGCTGGCGGCAGGCGAGCACCACGCGCGCTCCCTCGGCGGCCCAGCGACGCACCTGCTCGGCCAGCGGGCGCAGCGGCTCGCGGTCGGCGCGGGTCTGGCTCAGCGCGTGGGTCAGGTCGCGGTTGTCGGGCACCACGAAGCGGAGGGCGCGCTCCGGCCCGTCCACCGCGCCCAGCTCGTCGACCATCTGCAGCACGTGGGCGCGCACGCAGGTCACCTGCTCGAGCGCGTCGAGCACCTCGCTCGGCGTGCGGGCGTGGGCGCCGGGCGGCAAGGACGGCTGCTGCGCCTTCTGGGCCCCCTCGTGGCCGCCCACCAGGCGCTCCCAGTGCTCGCGCAGGCGGTCGCCCGTGCCCATCGGATCGAGCACCAGGTACAGGGCGTCTTCGGGCAGGTAGTCGGTGACGGGCGCCAGCGCCTCGAAGAAGCCCGGGCGGAAGCTCTCGACGCCCATGAAGGGGATGCCGTTGGCCAGATCGTCCAGCATCGGCGCCAGCTTGCGCGTCGGCAGGCCCAGCGCGGCGCCCGCGTCCAGGATGGCGCGGCGGGCGCGCTCGGCGAAGGGGCCCACGAGCAGCTCCTCGCGAACCGGCGGCAGCAGCAGGGTGTCGGCGAAGTCCGCGCGGGTGCGCTGCGTGTCGGGATCGAAGGTGCGCAGCGACTCGACCTCGTCGCCCCACAGCTCGATGCGCACCGGCAGGGGCAGGTGCGGCGGGAAGACGTCGAGGATGCCGCCGCGGATCGCGAAGGTGCCCGCGTCCTCGACCGTGCTCACCGCGTGGTAGCCGCCGTCGGCCAGGGCGCGCAGGCAGCGCTCGCGGTCGAGGGGGCGTCCACGCGCGATCAGGTAGCTGTGATCGACCAGCGCCGAGGGCGGCATCACCTTGCGCGCCAGGGCCTCGGCCGACAGCACCACGAAGGGGCCGGCCTGATCCCAGGTGAGACGCGCGAGGCCCGCGAGCAGGTTCATCACCGTGCCGCGATCGGGGCTCAGGTGGCCATAGGGGCTGGCGTCCACCGCCGAGAGGTGGGTGACCTCGAGATCGCCCGCGAAGAAGTGAAGGTCCGCGGTGACGCGCCGCGCGTCGCCTTCGCCCGGCGTGACGACCACGCACACGCGCCCGGTGCGGGCCTGCACGGCGACGGTGAGCCACGCCAGCAGCTCGACGTCGACGCCGACCAGATCGACCAGGCGGCGTCCGCCGCGCAGGGCGTCGAGCAGGGCGTCGAGGGGAAAGCTGTCGCGGAGTTCGTCAGGCATGGAGTGGCGCGTGGGAGCGGTGCGATGCAATGGTGCCGGGGTGCGGTGCAGCCAACCGGTCGGCGTCGGAACATAGCACCGGGGGCGTCGAAATCAACCCGGTGCTGAGCGTGCGACCGCTGAGAGCTGAAAGCTGACCGCCGAGAGCTGACCGCCGAGCGCCGAGACCTGACCGCTGGCCGCTGACGGCTCCGCTCACCGAGGGGCGGGGCTCGCGAAATCGACGCCGGGCTCAAGCCGCGCCGACCGGCCGCCGCAATGGTGGCGAGGACCGCCACCGTGAACCCCCGTTTCTCCACGCCGCCGCCGCCGACCGTCGTCCTGGCCCCCCACGACGACCCCGCCCGCGCCGCCGCCCGGCTCGCGCGGCTCCATGCGCTGGGCGTGGACGCCCGCTGCGAGGTCGAGGCCAGCGCGCTCGAGACCCTGCGGGCCGACGTCGTCATCTACGACGCGACCCTCGACGGCGACGGCGCGCCCGCGGCCCACCGCCGCCTGGCGCCGGACGCCGAGCCCCTGCTGTGGGCCCACGCGCTGACCACCGCCGAGGCCATCGCGGCCGCCGAGAGCGGCTTCGACGGCATCCTGGTCGAGCCCGTCGACGACCAGCGCCTGCTGAGCGCGGTGCGGGCCGCGGCCTCGCGTCACCAGGGGCCACACGCGCTGCACGCCTTGCTGGACGTGGTGCCCTACCCCACCGCCCTCCTCGGCCCCGGCCCCGGCCACCGCCTGCACGGGGTCAACGAGGCCTTCACCCGCGCCTTTGGCGCCCGCGACGGCTCGGACGGGCCGCTCTCTGCGGACGCGCCCTCGGGGGGGTTGCTCGACGCCGGCACCCTGGCCGATCTGGACGCGGCCCTGAGTCGTGACACCACCGCCTACCTCTTCGATCGCACGCGCCAGGTGGACGGTCAGCCCCTGCACTTCGACGTCGTGGCTCGGCGCGTAGCGGGGGCCGGCACGCTGGTGAGCCTGCGCGACCGCACGGTGTCGCGCGCGCTGCTCCTGGGCCGCGACCGCCGGCGCCGTCTGGCCGCGCTGGGCGCCGTCGCGGGCAGCATCGCCGAGGATCTGCTCGATCCGGTCACGCTCATCCGCGTGGACCACGAGCAGATGCACGAGGCGGTGGAGCAAATCCGGCGCGCCTGGGCCGAGATGCGCTCGATCTGCCGCGCCACGAGCCCGCTGCAGGAGGAGACCTTCCGGCGCGGCGACGCGGGCATCCTCGCCTGCCGCGATCTGCTCGGCGAGTGCGACACCGCCCTGGGTCGGCTGTCGCGGGTGCTCGCCGTGCTGCCCGATGTCCTGCGGGACGTGGATCAGGACGCCCCCCTCGAGGCGGTGTCGCTCGACGATGTGGTCGAGGGCGCGCTGCTGCTGACCCGCGGCGCCCTGCGCACACGCTGCGAGACGCGCTCGGCGCGGGCCGCCGGCTGCGTGGTGCGGGCCCGCCGCCTCGACCTTCAGCAGGTGTTCATCGAGGTGCTGCTGACCATCGGCGACAGCCTGCGTGGATGGGGCCAGTTGCAGATCCAGGGGACGCTGCGGGGCGAGGCCGCGTGCATCGACATCGCCGCGAGAGATGACCGCAACCCCTCGAATCTGCTGGCGGATCTGCGCGAGCAGGATCTGGCGGAGCCCACCGATGTCGTGCACCGCTACGGCGGCCACGTCGAGCTCGAGTTGCAGGCCCCGTGGGTCGTGCTCTCGGTGCGCCTGCCCGTCGACCGCCATGCGCCGCCGCCGAGCTGAGGTCGGGATCCTCACCGCGCTCGCGCTGCTTGGC
>CALBMW010000609.1 GCA_937896275.1 uncultured Myxococcales bacterium | reverse complement strand
CGACCCGTGCCGTCCGATTTCTACCGCGCGGTGGCCGAGGTTCTTGCCTTCGTCTACCGGCTTCGCACCGAGAAGGGTTCCGGCGAGGGCCAAACGAAGCCGGTGGGCGCCGCTGACAGCGCGCCGCGGCGTCGAGTCGAGGACATCGTCGAGACAGGGGCGCGCCCGCCCGGAAGGCACTCGCCTGGGAGGCGTCCGCCCGGGAACGGTGAGCCCGGGAACGGTCAGCCGGCGAACGGTCAGCCGGCGAACGGTCAGAGAGGGGAGCGTCGATGAAGGGGTTCGGAAAGAAGCACGGCAACGTCATCTTCGCGTCGATGGTCGTCGGGCTGCTGCTGCTGATGGTGCTGCCGATCCCGACCTTCCTGCTCGACACGCTGCTGGCGCTGAACATCACGCTCGGCGTGACCGTTCTCGTGGTCGCGCTCTACATGAAGCAGCCCCTGGAGTTCTCTGCGTTTCCGGCGATGCTCCTCATCTCGACGCTGTTTCGATTGACGCTGAACATCGCCTCGACCCGACTCATCTTGCTCAACGGGGCCGACGGCCCGGAGGCGGCCGGTCAGATCATCGCGACCTTCGGCAGCTTCGTTGTGGGCGGCAGCTACGTCGTCGGCATCATCGTCTTCGTCATCTTGGTGGTCATCAACTTCGTCGTCATCACCAAGGGCTCGGGACGTATCGCGGAGGTCGGCGCCCGCTTTACCCTCGACGCCATGCCTGGCAAGCAGATGGCCATCGACGCGGATCTGAACGCTGGTCTGATCAGCGAAGATCAGGCCCGCGCCCGGCGCGCGAAGATCGAGGCCGAGGCCGACTTCTACGGTGCGATGGACGGTGCCTCCAAGTTCGTCCGGGGTGACGCCATCGCCGGCATCATGATCACCGTGATCAACATCATCGCGGGCTTCTTCATCGGCATGACGCAGCACGGCCTCGGCGCAGCGGACGCGGCCGCGACCTACACCGTCCTGACCGTGGGCGACGGTCTGGTGAGCCAGATCCCGGCCCTGGTCATCTCGACCGCGGCCGGCATCATCGTGTCACGGGCCGCGGGCAGCGCGGATCTGGGCTCGGAGCTCATCAGCCAGCTGTTCTCGACGCGGCGCGTCCTGCACCTGGTCGGCGCCATCCTGATCGGCTTCGGCATGCTCCCCGGGATGCCCTTCATGGTCTTCTTGAGCATCGCGTTGTTGATGTGGTTCGCGGCGCGGTCGATGCCTCGCGAGGGTGAGGCGGAGGCCGCGGCGGCCCTCGCGGGCGGAGAGCCCGGCCGGGCCGGTCGCGGCGGAGCGGGCGCCGAAGGGGAGGGGGCGGAGCCGACCGAGGCCGAGAAGATCGAGAGCCTGCTGCCCATCGATCTGCTGGAGCTCGAGGTCGGCTATGGACTGATTCCCCTCGTCGACCGCAGCCAGAACGGTGAGCTGCTCGACCGCATCCAGAGCATTCGGCGCCAGTTCGCCAGCCAGATGGGCATCATCGTCCCGCCCATCCACATCCGTGACAACCTGCAGTTGCCGCCGGGGGGCTACTCGCTGCTGATCAAGGGGGTCGAGGTGGCGTCGGGCGAGCTGCTGCCCGATCGCTTCCTGGCGATGAATCCGGGCGAAGTCATCGGCACGGTGCCCGGCGTCGAGACGACCGAGCCCGCTTTCGGGTTGCCCGCGATCTGGATCACCGACGAGCACCGCGATCGGGCGGAGCAGCTCGGCTACACGGTGGTCGACTGCGCGACGGTCGTGGCGACGCACCTGTCGGAGGTGCTCAAGGACAACGCGCCGGAGTTGGTCGGCCGGCAGGAGTTGCAGGAGCTCCTCGACGTGCTCGGGCGACAGGCGCCGAAGGTGCTCGAGGAGCTGATCCCCAACAAGCTCCAGATCGGCGACGTCTTGCGGGTGGTGAAGAACCTGCTGCGCGAGCACCTGAGCGTGCGCGATCTGCGCAGCATCCTCGAGGCGCTGGCCGACCACGTCCACCTGACCAAGAACCCGGAGATCCTGACCGAGTTCGTACGCCAGCGTCTGGCCAAGTACATCTCGAGCCGCGTGCGCGCCGAGGATGGCAACATCCACGTGATGACGCTCGACGGAGGGCTCGAAGAGCACCTGCGAGGCTCCATCCAACAGATTGACGGCGACTTTCACCTGACCATCTCACCGCAGATCGCCGAGCAGCTGCTGCAGCAGCTCGAGCAGCAGATGAACCAGCAGTCGCTGATGGGCTTCATGCCGGTGCTGCTGGTGCCCCCCGAGCTGCGTCGTCCGGTCCGCAACCTGCTGGAGCGCTTCGTACCGCAGCTGGTGGTCGTGTCGCACAAGGAGATCGCGGGCGGCACGCAGGTGACGGCGGACGGCGAAGTGGGGCAGGGGCTCGTTCCCCGGGCTCCCGCCGCAGGGGCGCCCGCACGGGGCCGCGCGCCCAACCTTCAGCCGAGCATGGCCTGATGGTGGCGCGGGCGTTGCAGAAGGCCTCACGCGGCGACGGCCTGCGCGCGGGGTTGCGCAGGGCGTCGCGCCGAGAGGCCGATGCATCGAGGGGTGGCCGGCGCGCAGGGGGCGCGGCGTGACGCCCGGTCGTCGGAAGATTGACGGCAGAGTGACCAAGACCCGACGGAGAGATCAGCGATGAGCGAAGTTTCGACGCACACCTTCCGCGGTCGCACCATGCAGGAGGCCGTGGGGCGCCTGAAGGCCACGTTGGGCCCCGACGCGGTCATCGTCGGGACGCGCCGCGGGCGCGACCATCGTGGGCAGTTCGTCGAGATCGACGCGACGGGCACCGAATCGAAGCCGAACCTCTCTTCCCCGGGGACGACCGCGGCGCCGGGGGTGGCCGAGCCGCCGGCGATGGGCGGGCGGCGCGGCGCGTCGGCGGCCTACGCCCGCACGGCGCAGATCGCCCCTTCGGCGACGCCCGATCCGTCCTTGCCCTTCGCCGAGCGGGCCGCGTGGCTTGCCCGGCAGGTGGCGCTCCGACAGGCTCCGGCGTTGCCCGCCCCGCCCATCGCGCCGGGCTCGCCGGTGGACGACGACACGATCGCGGATCTGCGCGCCCAGCTGGGTGAGCTGCAGGGGGCGGTGGGTGCCCTTGCCCAGCTCGCCGAGGCCCCTCGTGCCGACAATGGGCCGCTGCTGAGGGCCGAGCTTGGTGCGCTGCAGGCCGAGCTGCACGGGCTGCGAGAGCTGATGCTCGACCGCGCCGAGGCGTCGTTCGAAGCGGTCGAGGCGCCGATGGTGAGCGCGCTGCGGGCCCGCCTCACCAGCGTGGGGGTCGCGCCGACGCATGCGGACGAGTTGGCCCGGCGGACCCACAAGGCGGTGCCGGACGGCACGGCCGACGACGGCGATGTGCTGGCGATGTTGGGGCGCGCGATGGCCGACGAGCTGGCCTGCACCGGGCCGCTGTCGCCGCGCTCGGGACACCAACGGGTCATCGCCTTCGTCGGCCCGACCGGCGTGGGCAAGACGACGACCCTCGCCAAGGTGGCGGCGCGCGCGCGTATCCTGGACGGAGCGTCGGTCGCGCTGGTGACGGTCGACACCTTCCGGATGGCGGCCGTCGATCAACTCGCCCGCTACGCGGACATCCTGGAATGCCCGCTCGAGGTCGTGAAGCGGCCCGACGACCTGGGCGCGGCGCTCGATCGGCTCGCCGACTACGATCTGGTGCTGGTCGACACGACCGGGCGAAACCCACGGGCCGAGGATCAGGTGAACGCGCTGGCGCGCTTCTTCCCGGCGGGCTGGGGCGGCGAGATCGTGCTCACCGTGGCGTGCAGCACGCGCGAGGCCGACGTGTTCGCGACGATCGACGCCTTCGCGCGACTGCGCGTCGACATGTTGTGTGTTACCAAGACGGACGAGACGAACGCGCTCGGCACCTTGTACTCGGCGGTGCGGCGCGCGGCGCGCCCGCTGGCGTGGGTGACCGACGGCCAGCGCGTGCCGGAGGACATCGAGGTGGCCGAGCCAACGGCGCTGGCGGCCCGTATCGTCGGGCGCGCCGCGGCGGAGGGTTTGCAGTTGGCCGGCTGATCGGCGCGTCGAACGGCCTCATCGAGAGGCGCACGCGGACGCTTATCGGCCGGATCGTACAAGGCTTTTGCCCGCGGGACGTGGGGCGGGGTAGTATACCGCCGTCGGCCCCCCGAGGTTCATGGACCAGGCTTCGACACTGCGGATGATCGCGCGCCGGGCCGGCGGAGAGCCGATGCAGATCTATTCCATCACGAGCGGCAAGGGAGGGGTCGGCAAGACCAGCCTCGTCTGCAACATGGCCCTGTGCTTCGCGCGGTCGGGCAAGCGGGTGCTGCTCATCGACGCGGATCTGGGCCTCGCCAACATCGACATCGTCATGGGGCTGAAGCCGCGAGCCACCTTGGAGGACCTCTTCGCTGGTCAGGCCGAGCTGGCGGATCTGCTGGTCGAAGGGCCGGGCGGCGTCATGGTGCTGCCGGCCGCCTCGGGCGTCCAAGAGATGAGCCAGCTCACCGACGATCAGATTCTGCAGTTCATGGGCGCCCTCGACGAGCTCGACGCCGACTTCGACGTGCTCCTCGTCGACACCGGGGCGGGGATCGGGAAGAACGTCCTCTACTTCAACGCCGCCGCGCAGGACGTGCTGGTGGTGTCGACGGCCGAGCCGACCTCGATGACCGACGCCTACGCGGTGATGAAGGTGCTCGCCCAGCGCCACGACGTGAAGCGCTTTCACCTGTTGGTGAATATGGTGCCGGATCGCAAGACGGCGCTGAGAGTGTACCGGCACCTGACGTCGGTGGCCGATCAGCACCTGCCCGACGTCGTCATCGACTATGTCGGTCATGTGTTGCGAGATCCTCTGGTCAGCGAGGCAGTGATCGAGAGGCGGCTGCTGCTCGAGGGACATCCCGACAGCGCGGCCGCTCGGTGTATCCACGAGATCGTGGACACGCTGCTGGCTGATGTCGAAGCCAGACCGCCCTCGGGCAGCATGCAGTTCTTCTGGCGCCGGTTGTTGCAGCCTGGCGCGTGACGGTCGGCGGCGGATGAAGCACGGCATCGAGGCCTATCAGAAGAGCGCCGCTTTCTCGAAGCGGCGGCAGCAGGAGGAGCTGGTACGCCAGTATGCGCCTCTCGTGCGCAAGGTGGCCTATCGGCTCATCCATCGCTTGCCGCCGTCCGTCGAGGTCGAGGACCTGGTCTCGGTGGGCACCATCGGCCTGCTGCACGCGATCGATAACTTCGATGCCACCAAGGGCAGCCGCTTCGAGTCCTACGCGGAGTTCCGCATCAAGGGCGCGATGCTCGATGAGCTGCGCTCTTATGACTTCATGTCGCGCAGCGCGCGGGGCAAGTCCAACAAGCTCGAGCGGGCACGTGTCCGGCTCGAGAATCAGCTGGGCCGGCAGCCGACGGTCGCCGAGTTGAGCGAGGACACCGGGCTCACCGCCGAGGACATCGAGGGTATCTTGGCCTCGAGCGGCCAGATCGCGTTCCTGACCCTCGAGGACTTGTCGGCCGTCGCGGCGGACTCGACCGACGTGCCCTGGGAGCTCCTCAACCAGGCGCGGCCCGAGGATCCCTTTGGACACACCTTCTTTCGCGAGCTGCGCGAGGCGCTCGTCGAGGCGCTCGAGTCGCTGCCCGACCGGCTGAAGATGGTGATGTCGCTGTATTACTACAACGAGCTGAACTTCAAGGAGATCGGGCGGGTGCTCGATCTCACCGAGAGCCGCATCAGCCAGCTCCACACGCAGGCCGTACAGCACCTGCGAAAGAGGCTGCAGAAGGCCACCTGACGCCGTCATCGGGTGTCGTGCGTGGCAACTGTGTCGTGCGTGGCAACTGTGTCGTGCGTGGCAACTACAGTCAGCGGCGGCCGAAGCGCTGCGCGTTGCGCTCGTCGGTCTCCTGCTGCTCCAGCCGCCGGACCTCTGCCTTCCACGCGTCCCGATCGCGCTCCTCGAGGATCTCGATCGCCTTGAGCGCGCGCAGCGCCGCGGCCACCTTCCTGCGTTGCGCCTCCGCCGTCTGCTCCAGGCGCGAGACGAGTTGGACGCGCCGTTCGATCTCCGCGCGCAGAGCGGCGAGGTGGTTCTGGCGGATCGTCTCGTGGCGCGGGTCGAAAGGCTGGCCGGGCCGGGGGCCGCTCTTGGCGAGCGTGTCGAGGTCGTGGCGTCGTCGCGTCAGGATCTCGACGGCGAGGTTTCGGCGGGCCAGGGCGTCAGCGAGTTCGGCCTTGGCTACGTCGAGCAGCGTGGTGCGTTGCATGAGGACGGCGGCGAACCGGAATACGAAGCGCTTCATCGTCGCTCCCGCGATGCAAGGCCGATACCGCCACCGACAGCGCCGATGCTGCGGTGGAGCCGATTGACAGGGTGTGCTGCGCTGTGCATCATATGCGCCCCGAACAGCCGTCTCCAGACCGGAGCGCGGCGACGTTCACTGACCAGACAGGCTGGGCCCTCTACGGGGCGCCCGGCACGTCGATGGAGGAGCTGCTTTGGCTCGCGTCACCGTCGAAGACTGCTTGCACAGGATCCCTGACCAGTTCGCCCTGGTCCACCTTTCGGCGCTGCGCTATCGGCAGCTTCACCGCGGCGCGCCGCGCCTGGTCGAGAGCAAGAACAAGGATATCGTCCAGTCACTGCGGGAGATCGCCTCGGGGCAGGTGCGCTTCCGTGAGGACGTCCGTGAGATCCTCTTCGCCTCGAAGGGCAAGTTGGTGTCGCAGCGCCTGCAGAAGATGATCGATGAGGGCACCATCGAGGAGGCCAGCTTGGGTGGGCCGCCCGACATCGCCGACGACGCCACGCCGCTCATCTGAGCGAGGGGAACGGTGGGGGGCCGCGACGCGGCCCTGCACCGGTCTCGGTCAGACGCGCGGGCGCGAGCCGGTGCCTCACAAAGCCCGCCGGTGACGGCGGGCTTTGTCGTTTCGGGTGGAGGATCCTCCCGAGAAGATCGCCGACGGCGGGGCTTGCCGCTGCCATGCCGTGAGCGCCCCACGGGCTGCGCTGTGAACGACCGCCGCCGCCGCCGGAGGAGCGCGGCGCGTGGCGCCGGGACGGCAGGCGACCCCTCAGCGGCGGCGGCGCTTGCGCCGCGTGCCCGCCTTGTCGTCGCCCTCGGCGCCTTCGTCGCCCTCGGCGTCCTCGGCGCCTTCGGCGTCGTCTCCGCCCTCGTCGCCCCCCACCTCGGCCTCGGTCGCCTCAGCGGCGGCCTCGGGCTCGATGACGGCGGCGGCGGCCGGCGCTGCCTCGGGGGTGGCCTCGGGCGCTGGGTCGGGGGTTGGCGTGGCTTTGCGTGCGGGCGCGGCGCGGGCGCCGTCTCCCGCGCGCAGGGCCTCGGCGACCGCGTCGACCCGATCACCGACCGCCAGCACGGCGTCCGCCAGCGCGGCGCCGTCGAAGGGCCCCGCTGCCGTAAGCCCCGCGTGGGTGGCGGCCGCCTTCAAGATCACGCGCGCCGAGACGTAATCGTACCGCTTCTCGAGGATTCGCAATGCGACGTCCAAGGACAGGCTCACGCCTCACCCTCCAGTGTTCATGGTCATCCGCCGCGCATCGTGGCACACGCCTCGGGGACGGGCAAGGACATCGGGGCGATCGGCGGCTGGCGGCCGCGGCGGGGGCGGCGTGCGCCGTCGCCGCTGGAAAGTGGCGGGATCACGAAGGAATCGGTGGGCGCGCCGCGCGGGCTCACACCTGCCGGCCGGCGCGCCAGCCATGGGCGACCGCCTCGAGGATGGTGGCCGGCCGGGCGGCGTCGCCGATGACCTGGACGCGGGGGTCGGAGCCGGCCTCGGTCCAGGCGGTCCGCGGGTGGACGCCGACGGCGATCACGACGAGATCGGCGGGCGGCAGCGTCTCGTCGGCCCGGCCGGGGCGACCGCCGAGCGCGATCCCACTGGGGGTGATCGCGGTGACGCTGCGGCGGGTGCAGAGGGCCACGCCGGCCGCGACGAGTCGCTCCTCGAGCAAGGCGCGCACGCTGGTGGCCAAGCCCAGGCCGACCTTGCGGCGAAGCTCGACCAGGCTGACGCGTGGGCGCTCGGGGCGGTGCGCGAAGGCGTCCGCGACCTCGCAGCCCTCGGGCCCACCACCGATGATCAGCACATGGCTCCGCGGCGTAGCGTCGGCGAGCGCTTCCTCCGGGTGCAGCACCACGGCGTGCGTGTCGAGGCCCGCGATCGGCGGCGGTGGGTTCGGCTCGGCGCCGACGGCGACGAGGATGCGGTCGGCGGGCTCGGCGGCGAGGTCGGCCGGTCGGAGGGCGCGGTTGAGCTCGACTGCGATGCCCGCGCGCGCCGCCTCGCCGACCAGCCACCGCGCGTAGGCCGCGAAGGCCTCCTTCTCGGGGGGCTCGCCGCTCGCCCACGCCTTGCCGCCGAGCTGGTCACCGGCCTCGACGAGGCGCACCCGGTGCCCCCGACGAGCAGCCTCGATCGCGGCGGTCACGCCGGCCGGGCCGCCGCCCACGACCAGGACGTCGAGCGGCTCGGCTGGCCGCTCGGCGGGATCGCCGAGGTGGCCCGCCTCGGGGTTGACCAGGCAGCGCAGCGGGCCGCGCGTGATGGCCTCCGCGCAGCGGTTGCACGCCACGCAGGGTCGCACCGCCTCCGGGCGGCCGTCCGCGAGGTGGCGGGGTAGATCGGGATCGGCGATCAGGGCCCGACCCATCGCGACGAGGTCGGCGTCGCCGGCCGCCAACACCCCCTCAGCGCAATCCCCGTCGGCGATGCGGCCCACGGCGATGACCGGCACCGCGCCGCCCAGGGCCTGCCGCACCGCGCGCGCCAGCGGAGCGTAGGTGGCGCGGGGCAGGTAGTAGCTGGGCATGTTGTAGCGGTAGCTCTCGTAGTTGCAGGCGCTGATCGAGAGCGACGTCGCGCCGGCCCCGACGAGCTGGCGAGCGTAGTCGATGGCCAGGGGAGGAGTGATGCCACCCTCGACCCTCTCGTCGGCGCTGAGCCGGCACTGCAGCGGAAAGTCGGGGCCTACCAACGCGCGGGCGCGGCGTACGATCTCGACGGCGAAGCGGCCACGCCCAGCCGCGTCGCGCCCCCAGCGATCGTCCCGGTGGTTGGAGTAGGGGCTCAGGAACTGACAGACCAGGTAGCCGTGCGCCATGTGGAACTCGACGCCGTCCGCGCCGGCCTGCTGGGCGCGACGCGCGGCGGCGGCGAAGCGATCCGCCACCTGCTCGGTCTCGGCGTCCGCGAGGGGGCGGGGGCGGGAGCGCATCACCGGGCAAGGAAGGTCGCTGGCCGAGACGACCTCGCCGCCGGTGAACTCAGCCAAGGTCTGGCGGCCGGCGTGGCTCACCTGCACGAAGAGCAGGCTGCCCGCGGCGTGGACGGCCGCGGCCACTCGGGCGATGCCGGGCACGAAGCGGTCATCGCTCAGCAGAGGCATCCAGGGGCTCACGCGGCCGACCGGATCGCAGGCGATGTTGCCGGTGATCAGCAGGCCGGCGCCGCCCGCCGCGCGGTCGGCGTAGTGCCGCACCATGGTGTCGGTGACGAAGCCGTCGGCGTCCGCGAGCGAGGGATCCATGCCCGGCATCACGATGCGGTTGGGCAACTCCAGCGGGCCGAGCGCCAGCGGGCGAAAGAGGTGCGGCCAGCGCGTGGCGCCGTCCATGCGGGCGGCCGGGGTCAGAGGCCGATCCCCCCGTCGACGCCGATGACCTGCCCCGTGATGTAGCTCGAGTCGGGGCCGGCCAGGAAGCTCACGAGCGCCGCGACCTCGTCGGGCCGTCCGAAGCGGCGCATGGGGATGCTGCTCTTGACCTCGTCGCCGACCTCTTGGCGGATGCGGGCGCTCATGTCGGTCTCGATGACGCCCGGAGCCACGGCGTTGACGGTGACCTTCTTCCGCGCCAGCTCGACCGCCAGGGCGCGCGTGAAGGCCTCGAGGCCACCCTTGCTGGCCGCGTAGTTGGCCTGCCCACGGTTCGGACGGCGCGCCGAGACGCTGCTCAGGTTGATGATGCGGCCGTGCTTCTGCAGCAGCATCGGGCGCGAGGCGGCGCGCGCCAGGCGGAAGGCGCCGTCGAGGTTGGTGGCGATCACCGTCCCCCAGTCCTCGTCGGACATCTGCAGCACCAGCGCGTCGCGGGTGACGCCCGCGTTGTTGACGAGCACGTCGAGGCGGCCAAAGCGCTCGACGCAGGCCTTGACGGCCGCCGCGCCCGTCTCGGGATCGGCGACGTCCGCGCAGTGAAGGGCCGCCTCGCCACCAGCCGCCTCGACCAGGGCCCGCACCTGCTCCGCCTCGGCGACGCGGCTGCGGTAGACGAGCAGGATCTTCGCGTTGTGGTCGCGCGCGAGGCGCTCGGCGATCGCGCGACCGATGCCGCGGCTGGCCCCGGTGACGAGGGCGATCATGGATCCAACTCCAGGGCGATGACGGCCGTCTGTGCGCCGAGGCCGGCGGCGTGGACCAGGACGCGGCGCGCGCTGATCCGCCTCGGCTCGCCGTAGACCAGATCGAGGCCACGGCAGTCCCGGGCGGGGCTCCGCAGGTTGCGAATCGCTGGCGCCATGCCACGGCGGGCCGCCGCGATGGCGGTCACCACGGAGAGCGGGCCGCTGGCGGCGATGGCGTGGCCAATGTTGGCCTTGTTGGTGGTCACGGGCGGCGTGCGCTGGTCGAAGACCTCGCACCACGCGCGGGCCTCGTTTCGGTCGTAGGCCGCGGTACCGTTTCCGTGGGCATAGACGAGGTCGACCTGATCGGGCGTCCAGCCGGCGTGCCGCAGGGCGGTTCGGGCGGCGCGGACGACGCCGTCGGGCACGCCCACCGGCAGCGCGTGCGCGCTGCATGCGGTCCCGTAGCCCACGATGCGGGCCAAGGGCGCGCGACGGCGGGCGCGGGCGCTGGCCAACGACTCCAGGACGAAGAAGGCGGCGCCCTCGCCGGGGGCGAAGCCGTCGTGGGCCTCGTCGAAGGGGCGGACCCCGTCCGCGTCGGCGGCGGCGGTGAGCATCTGAAGCCGGCCGAAGCCCGCGAAGTGCGCCGGATCGACCGCCGAGTCGGCGCCCCCCGCCACGATGACGTCGGCCTTGCCCTCGACGATGGCCCACGCGGCCTCGCCGATGGCCTGCAGCCCGCCCGTGGCGGAGTTGCAGTAGTTCTGGTTGACGCCGCGCGCGTCCAGATCGGCGGTGGCGAAGCCCAACACGTTGTTGCTGAGGCCCTTGAGCAGCCAGAGCGGGTTGATGAGGTGCATGCCCTCGCGCGCGAAGACGGCGGGGTCGAAGTCGCCGCCGCCGGCGAAGCCGCGCTCGAGGGCGGGCGCCAGATCGCGCGGATCGCCGAAGGCCGTGCCCGCGCCGACGAACATGCCCAGCCGCTCAGGATCCGCGGGCTGCGCCGATAAGCCCGCGTCGGCGTGAGCGCGCTTCACGGCGGCCAGGCCGAACTGCACGGCGTCCGACATGAGCTTGATGTTCTTCCGGTTCGACACCCAGTCGCGCGCCTTGAAGTCCGTGACGCGCGCCGCGAGCCGGCACGGGAAAGGGCTCGCGTCGAAGGCGGTGACTGGCCCCACGCCCGTGCGACCGTCGAGCAGCGCGTCGAGCAGTTCGTCGGGCGTGTGGCCGAGAGGCGCGCACACGCCGACGCCCGTCACGGCGACGTCGAGCTTCATGGGCGGCTCCGTCCGAGGTCGGGGTGGGTCAGGGCGAGGCAGGCGTTCTGGCCACCAAACCCGAAGGAGTTGCTCAGGATCACGCCCGGGACGCCTGCGCGCCCCGCCGGGCCGACCAGATCGAGGTCGATCTGCGGGTCGACCGCCTCGAGGTGGGCCGTGGGGGGCAGCCGGGCGCCGGCGAAGGCTGCCAGGCACGCCAACAGCTCGATGACCCCGGCCGCCGCGATGGCGTGCCCGACTTGCGCCTTGCTGCTGCTGACCGGGGGGGCGCTCGGGCCGAACAGGCGACGGATGGCGGCGGCCTCGATGACGTCGTTGAGCGCCGTGCCCGTGCCGTGGGCGTTGATGTAGTCGACCGCGTCGGGGCCCAGGCCGGCGTCGTGCAAGGCGGCCCGCATCGCGCGCTCGGCGCCGGCGCCCTCGGGGTGCGGCGCCGTCACGTTGTGGGCGTCGGTGCTGCTGCCCCATCCACGGACGACCCCGTAGACGCGACGGCCGGCAGCGCGGGCGCGCTCGAGCGGCTCGAGCACGAAGAAGGCGGCGCCCTCGCCCATCACGAAGCCATCGCGATCACGGTCGAAGGGGCGGCCGGCGTGCCGCGGATCGATCTGGGTGGTGGTGGCGCCGAGCAGGATGAAGGGCAGCAGGCCGAAGGGGTGCACCATCGAGTCGGCGCCGCCGGCCAGCATCATCGGCGCCTCGCCACGGCGCACCTGATCGGCGGCGTGTCCCACCGCCGCGGTGCCGGCCGCGCAGGCGCTGAAGTGGCAGGCGGTGGGGCCCCGCAAGCCCAGGTGCGCGCTGAGCAGCGGCAGCACGCGGTCGACCGTGTGTCGGGCCGGGGACTGGGCGCCCGGTGGCGTGCCGGCGCTCGCGAAGGCGCCGAAGTCGAAGGTGCCGTCCTCGCGGACGTAGGGCACGCAGTCCTGGCCGAGCTCGGCGAAGCTGACGCTGGACAGGCCCGTTGCGTAGGTGAGGCCGGCCTGCGCGCTCGGCTCACCGTGATCGGCGAGGGCGGCGAGGGCGGCGACGAGGGCCAGCTCGGTCTTGCGGTCGTCTTGCCCGGCGACGGCCGCGCGCAGGGCGTCGGGCAGGCGTTCCGCGGCGTCGAAGTGCCTGACTTCACAGGCGTTCTTCACGGGAAAGCGCGTCGCGTCGAAGGCCCTGATGGGGGCGGTCCCGGCCTCGCCCGCCAGCAAGGCGGCGGTGAAGGCGTCGAAGGCATCGCCGAGCGGGGTGACCAGGCCCACGCCGGTGATGGCGACCTCGACGTTCCGATCCATGAGGTGCAGGGCGGCGGCGCGGGGGGCAGAGATCGGCGGCGCGAAGCGGACCGGGCCCACGCGCGCTGCCTGGCCGGCCACCACCGCCAGCGCG
>CALBMW010000608.1 GCA_937896275.1 uncultured Myxococcales bacterium | reverse complement strand
CATGTGGCTCTCGACCCAGTGCAGCTTCTCGTTGAACACCCGATGACTCACCCCGAAGAGCGTCTTCATCAGCACCGGGTGCTCGTGGTTGTACTGGAAGCCCTTGTCGATCGCTTCGCGCTGGAAGCTGCGCACCTCGCCGTCGAACAGGCCGTCGACCCAGGTGGCGGCGCGGTCGGCCGCATAAAAGTAGAAGCTCTCGTCTCGCGGGATCCCCACCCGATCGCTCGAGGCCGCCAACAGACTCAGCTGCACGACCGCCAACAGCAGGCCGATCCCGTGGTCCGACCAGCGCAGCGCGCGCAGGCTCATCGCGGGCCTCGCACGGTGGCGTCGATGCACAGGTGCGCGTCGGTGTGATCGGCGGTGGTCAGCTCGAGGACCACCGGACCCTCGCCGATCAGGGGCACCTCCCAGCGGTGCCAGCCCGCGGACGCGGCGATCTCGACCTCGCCGAGCGTGACCTCGCCCCGCCGCGCCACCAGCCGCGCCGGGTGCACCTTCGAGGGGGTGTTTCGAGCGACGGTGACGGCGTCGGTGAAGCCGTGATCAATGACGAGCCGCTCGCCGCGGGCGGCGTCCACGGGCCACTCGAGCCGCACCGCGTGGCCGGCGCGCGGGTGATACCACACACAGCGGCGCGGCTCGTCCCCGATGACCCGCACGTCCCGGCTGACGTTGATCCAGGCGTCGAGGCCGCAGAAGCGCGCCCAGGGGTTGGGCTCGACCAGGCGGCGACCCGGCCGCGGATCCCGGGCCAGTTGCCGGCTGAGCGGAGTCGCCAGGCAGGCGCGCGCGGCGTCGGGGGTCTGGCGCGTCATGCAGTGCCAGCCGATGCCATCCCAGAAGTCACAGGCCACGCGCTGCTCGCCCCGGACCTGGCTCACGCGGACGCGCTCCAGATCGGCCCGCAGATCGGCGTAGATCCGTTCACCACCCACCTCGACCAGATCGAGGGTGACCTCACCGAAGGCTTGGCGCCGCACCAGCCGGTGGCCTGCCGGCAGGTCGTCGAAGTCGCGGCCGAAGGCGCCCATGAGCCACACCCGGTCGTAGCGGGACAGATCGGCGGCGGCGACGTCGGGCACCCGAAAGGCGGGCAGGCCGTGCAGCGTCACGCGGGCCTCGTCGGCGTGCGTCGGCGCCCAGGTCACTCCGTCGCCCGACTGCAGACCTGCCCTCACCACGTCGGCCGCCGCCAGCCAGTCCGCGCGCGAAGGCACCCGCGCCTGCTGCACCGCCATCAGCGTCGTCGACAGCGCCGCCACCAGCGGCACGGCCCACCAGGGGTTGATCGACGCGAGACGCGGCATCGCACCGGGCTTCCGAGTCCGAGAGGCGCCCTTTTACCACATCGAAGGGCGCGCGCACCCGCGCAGACGAGCATCGCCGAAGTCTGGATCTACGCCTCGGCCCCAGATACAGTACGGTGCTTCTTCCATGGGGGGGATCCTGATGAGGCGATGGTTGCTGGCGCCGCTGCTCCTGCTCGGCGTCACCGCTTGTCCCGGCTTCGGTGACCAGACGCTCGCCGAGATCGAGGGCGTCGAGGGCGCGACCTTCGAGCAGGACGTGAAGTTCGTCCTGCAAGCCTATTGCTGGCGGTGCCACGGCCAGCCGGCCAGCAACGGGGCGCCGAACTCACTGGTGACCTACGACCAGGCGGTGGCGCAGAGCGAGCGCATCCTGGTCCGCGCCGTCCAACTCCGAACCATGCCACCCGACGGCGCCAAGCCGACCGACGCCGAGCGCGCCATCCTCGAGGCCTGGGTGAGCACCGGCACGCCGCGCGGGACACCCACCGGACCCGAAGCGGACCTCGGCGCTGTGCCGGACGCCGGCCCCGAGCCGGACGCCGGGGCGATCCCCGCCCGCCCCACCTGGAACGCGCACGTCCAGCCGGTGGTGATGACCAACTGCGCGTTCGCTGGCTGCCACGGCGGCGCGGCGCCCAAGGCAAACCTCGACATGACCACCTACGCCGGCTTCTCGGCCGGCGGAGACAGCGGAGACCTGAAGGGCGGCGGCGATCCAGCCGCGAGCCTGATCATCGACCGCTTGCGCGCGCGCAACGGCTGGACCGTCATGCCCGACGGTGGCCCCGCGCTGCCCGAGCACACCATCCAGCTCGTCGAGGCCTGGATCGCCGCGGGCGCACCGGAGGAATGAGGTGGTGAGGTCTCCTGCAAGATTGGCCTTCGCCGCGGTGATGTTGACGGCGGGCGCTGCCAGCGCGCTCCCGCAGTTCGCCATCCGTTCGGCCCGCGCCTGCGACACCTGCCATGTGGCGCCCGACGGGTGGAACGACCCCGACGTGGCGCTGCGCAAGTGCAGCCTCAACTGCAACGCCTGCCACGTCAGCCCCACCGGCGGTGGCATGCGCACCGAGGGGGGCCTCTACTACGGCCGCCAGACGCTGCCCACCTGGGGCACGCGGCCGGCGGACGAGGCCTACCGCGCGGTCGAGTTGGGCGCCGCCGCGCCCCAGGGTCAGCCCGCCAGTCAGCCCAGCAGTCAGCCCAGCGGTCAGCCCGCCAGCCAGCCCAGCAGTCAACCCGCCAGCCAGCCCGAGGGCGCCGAGAGTCAGCCTGGGCCCCGCGGGCCGGTGCCCGGACCCGGTACGGCGGCGCGCTACGCCGGCATCGAGCCGCACCCGACCTTCCAGCTCGGCCTCGACGGGCGGATGCTCTACTACGTCCCCTTCGCCGAGGAGCAGGACGTCGCGGTGTTCCCCATGCAAGCGGACATCTCGCTCGCGCTGCGCCCGTTCAACCCCAAGGGGCTCAACGAGGGCCGCCTGACCCTTCTGCTGAACGGTGGGTTCCGCGGCTCGCGCGGCGAGAAGTTCGACGCCTTCCACGAGCGCGCCTTCGTGCGCGAGTGGTACGCGATGTATCACGACCTGCCCAATCAGCTTTATGTGCGCGGCGGCCGCTTCCTGCCGCCCCATGGCTGGCGCACCGAGGACCACACGCCGTTCGTGCGCCAGGGCCAGCTCATCCTCGGTCAGCCCTTCGACTTCGAGCGTCAGGTCACGGGCGTCGAGGTCGGCATCAACCCCAACTATCTGTATGCGCACCTGTCTGTGTTCAACGCGGCGGACCAGTGGGACGAGCCCATCGATCCCGACGGGGGGTACGGCACGGCCCTGGCCGTCGGCTGGCGCGATCTGGCGTGGCACCTGGGCGGCTCGGCGATCTACGGCCGCCGGGACGGCGACGATCAGATCGCCTACAGCGCGCAGTGGGCGGCCAACCTCGAGGTCGCGGGGTGGCTGCCCTTCTCGCTGATCTACCTGGGCGAGTTCCACTTCAACCACCTGCTGCCCGAGACGGGGCGCAGCTCGCTCGGCCTGTCCGCCTTCCATGAGTTCGACTACCTCGTCTTGCGCGGCCTCAACGCCAAGCTGCGCTACGACTGGTTCGACAGCGACGTCGACGTCGAGTTCGACACCGGCCACCGCGGCACGCTCGCGCTCGAGTGGCACGTCTACACCTACGCCGAGATCCAGGCCTCGTACCGCCACAACTGGACGAACAACGAGGAGCGCTTCGACAGCGGCGCCGACGAGTTCTTCGTACAGCTGCACGGCTGGTACTGACGCTGCACGGCTGGTACTGACGCTGCACGGCGGGTACTGACGCTGCACGGCGGGTACTGACGCTGCACGGCGGGTACTGACGCTGCA
>CALBMW010000607.1 GCA_937896275.1 uncultured Myxococcales bacterium | reverse complement strand
ACCCCAACGCGTCTTGGGAGGAGAAGCAGGAGGCGCAGCGCAAGATTGCCAAGCAGCCCCGCGACGCCAGCGCGATTCGGGTGCGCAACCGTTGCGTCCTGACCGGTCGTCCCCGCGCCTACTACCGCAAGTTCGGCCTCTGCCGGATCGCAATGCGCGACGAGGCGCTGGCGGGCAACCTTCCCGGCGTCGTGAAGGCGTCCTGGTAGGGGCTGGCCGGCGACGCCCCGCGCGTCGTCCGTCTTGCTCGGCGGCCCCGGCATCGGTCATCGTCACGCGGTGACGCCCCGGGCCCCACAGCCGTTGCGCGATGCGCCGTTGACCGACCGTCCGTCGGTGGCACCCGAGGCGGCGCCGCCCCCGGCCGCAGCGCCCGTCGGCTGGTGGGGGCGGCCTCGGCACCGCACGCGGCTGACGTTCACGCGCGAGGGCAAGTACCTCGTCGTGATCACGCTCGGCGTCGGCTTCGCCGCGCTCAACACCGGCAACAACCTGCTGTACCTCTTCTTGGGCATGCAGCTCTCGATGATCATCGTGAGCGGCATCCTCAGCGAGCAGACCCTGCGCGGCCTGAGCGTGGCGCGCACGCTCCCGCGACAGGTCTATGCCGGCCGCCCCTTCCTCACCGGCATCGCGCTCACCAACGACAAGAGGCGCGTGCCCTCGTTCAGCGTGCAGGTGGAGGACGTCATCGACGGCCGGCCCCTGGCCAAGAAGTGCTACTTCCTCAAGGTGCCCGCCGGCGCGCGGCAGCACACCAGCTATCGCGCGGAGTTCGCGCGCCGCGGGCTCTACCGCTACCAGGGCTTGAAGGTGGGCACGCGCTTCCCCTTCGGATTCTTCGTCAAGAGCCGCCGCCTCGACGCGCCCTCGGAGCTGCTGGTGCTGCCGCGCATCCTGCCGGTGGCCCACCTGGATCTCGAGGCCCAGGACCACCTGGGCACCGTCCTGCGCGCCCGCCGTGGCCTGGGGCGCGAGTTCCACGGTCTGCGCGAGTACCGCGCCGGCGACGACGCCCGCGACATCCACTGGAAGCGTTCGGCGCGCGAAGGCCGCCTCGTGCTGCGCGAGTACGAGTCCGAAGGCGTGCGGCGCGTCACCGTGCTGCTCAACGATCGGCTGCCCGCCGACCTCGATCCCACGGCCGACGAGAACGCCGCTGACCTGGACCGCTGCGTCGACCTGGCGGCCTCGCTGGTGGTGCACTTCGCCGAGCGCGGCTTCACCGTGGAGCTGCGCACCGGCGACGACCACGGGCAGGTGGGCACCGACGGACGGGGCCTGCAGCCTGCCCTTCGCCGCCTGGCGCTCCTCGCGTTTCGCGCCGCCGCCCCCGACACGCCGACCCTGCGCGCCGCGCCGCGCGGAGGCCCGTGCATCCTGGTCACGCACCGTCGCGCGCGCCACCTGGTCGCGGCCGGCGGCTTCGCGCGCGTGTACGAGCAGGGGGCCTGAGGGTGCGCTTCGTCGTCGTGCACAAGGCCACCAGCTTCCTGATGGTGCTGACCAGCCTCCTGGCGCTGGCCGCCTCGGGCGAGCTGAACCCGATCATCCCGGGGGCGGCCCTCGCCCTGCTCGGGGTCAGCTGGTTCTGGGAGCCGCCGCGCGTCGATCCGGCCCGCTTCGACCTGCCCTGGAACATCCTGACGGTCCTGATGCTGGGCAAGACGGTCCTCGACGTGATCACCGGCGCGTCGCTGCTCATCGCGGGCGTTCACTTCATCATCTTCCTGGCCGTCAACAAGGCCTTCAACCGCCGCAGCAGCCGCGACTACATGCAGCTCTACGTCGTGTCCTTCCTGCAGATGGTCGCCGCGACGGCCCTCAACAACGACCTCACCTACGGCGTGCTGTTCCTGGCCTACATCGTGTTCAGCACCTGGACGCTCATCCTCTTCCACCTCAAGCGCGAGATGGAGGAGAACTACCTGCTCAAATACGGCGACTCGCTGCAGGGCCGGCCCGTGCAAGTGCAGCGGGTGCTCAACTCGCGGAAGCTGGTGGGCGGCCGCTTCCTGCTCGCGACCAGCGTCGTGTCGCTCTTCGTCTTCGCGGGCGCGGTCACCTTCTTCTTCCTCTTCCCGCGGGTGGGCTTCGGCTACTTCTTCAAGAAGACGCGGCCCGGCATCGCCATGGTCGGCTTCAGCGAGCGCCTGGAGCTGGGCCACTTCGGGCTCATCAAGGACAACCCCACCGTGGTGATGCGCGTGGAGTTCTCCGATCCCGGCCAGCGTGCGTTGGCAGAGCCCTACTGGCGCGGCATCACCTTCGACTATTACGACGGCCAGACCTGGGCGAAGTCGCGCGCCAACACCAAGCGCCTGCTCGCGCCGCACGATGGATCCTACGCGCTGCTGGCCGACCGGCCCTTCGCCGGGCCGCCCATCGAGCAGGCCATCTACCTCGAGCCGATGGAGACCCGGGTGCTCTTTGGTCTCAGCCGCATGCGGCAGGTCAGGCTGGACCTTCCAGGCGGCAAGCAGGCGCCACGGCTCCGGAAACACCGCGGCATCCAGACGGATGACGAGGGCGACGTCCACTACGAGCAGACCGACGAGATCGCCTTCCGCTATTTCGTGACCAGCGAACCGCCGCGGGTCGATCCGACGCTGCTTCGTGGCTCGATGGCCGCCTACCGCGACGCCACGCAGCGCCGCGCGCGCGGGCACGTCAGCCGCTACCTGCAGCTGCCGGACGCGCTGGCCCCGCGCATCAACGGCCTCGGACGCGACATCGTCGGAGACGCCCGCACCGTGGGCGAGGCGATCGACCGCGTCGAGCGCCACCTGCGCACGCAGTACGCCTACACGCTCGACCTGGGCCGGGACGACCGCTTCCCGCCGCTCGAGGACTTCCTCTTCGTTCAGCGGAAGGGTCACTGCGAGTACTTCGCCACCGCGATGGTGATCCTGCTGCGCACCCAGGGCATCGCCGCCCGGACGGTCAACGGCTTCTACGGCGGCAGCTGGAACAGCTACGGCGGCTACCTCGCGGTGAGCCAGGGCGACGCCCACTCGTGGGTCGAGGTGCTGCTGCCCGAGGAGCGCTGCACCGAGGATGGGGTGTGCCGCTGGCAGGACCACTGGATCACCCGCGACGCCACGCCCGCGGGCGGCACGCACGCAGCGTCCGGAGGCTTGATGGGATCGCTGGAGCAGTACGCCGACGCCCTGCGGATGCGCTGGTACAGGTACGTCATCGAGTACGACCTCGAGCAGCAGCTGGGCTTCCTGAGCGATCTTCGGCAGCTTTGGCGCGGGGCCTTCGGCGAGGCGCAGACGGACCGGGCGGGCGGCGCTCGGGGCGCCATCGACCGCCGCTGGCTGGGCGCCGTGGCCGCTTCGCTGCTGGCGCTGGCGCTGGCCATCCTGGGCTGGCGGCGCGCGCGGGGTGGAGGACGCGCGCCGCTGACGAGCCCCGAGCGGCGCGCGGCCACCGTGGCGACCCTCTTCGCCGACATGGCCCGCACCTACGCAGCGCTGGGCTTCACCCGCGGCCCCACCACGACCGCGCGCGAGTACCTGGCACTCCTGCGTGGTCGGGCGGCGCCGCAGCTGGACGTCGCGGAGGCGGTCGTGGCGCTCTATGAGGCGGTGCGCTTCGGCGGCGCCGATCTCGACCACGGCGACGCCACGCGGCTGGCCCGCGCGGTGCGCCGGATCGGCCGTGCGCCCGATCCGGCCTGAGGAGGGTGCGACCCGGTCAGCTCGCCTTGCGGGCGACCTCGTCCAGCAGCCGGGCAGCGAAGTCCGCGATGGACATCGTCCCCAGATCGCCCTCGAGGCGCTTGCGAACGCCCACCGTGCCGGCCTCGGCCTCGCGGCCGCCCACCACCAGCGCGTAGGGCACCTTCTCGAGCTCGGCGCGCCGCACCTTGTAGCCCAGCTTCTCGTCGCTGTCGTCGAGCCGGGCTCGCACGCCCTGATCCCGGAGTTGAGCCACCACCGCGTCGCCGTAGTCCCGGAACTTCTCCGAGAGCGGCAGCACCTTGGCCTGCACCGGCGCCAGCCAGGGCGGGAAGTTGCCGGCGTAGTGCTCGATCAGGATGCCAAAGAAGCGCTCCAGCGATCCGAGCAGGGCCCGGTGGATCATGATCGGCTGGTGCTGCTGGTTGTCGGCCCCCACGTAGCTCAAGTCGAAGCGCTCCGGCTGCGTGAAGTCGAGCTGGACCGTCGTCAACTGCCAGGTGCGGCCGATCGCGTCGACCACCTTGACGTCGATCTTGGGGCCATAGAACGCGGCCTCGCCCTCGATGCGCTTGTAGGGGATACCGCGATCGTCCAGCACCTTGGCCAGCGTCGACTCGCTCAGCTCCCAGATGGCGTCGTCACCCAGGTACTTGCCGG
>CALBMW010000606.1 GCA_937896275.1 uncultured Myxococcales bacterium | reverse complement strand
CCGACGCCAGCCAGCACGAGGCGCGCAAGGCGGCCGGCGAGCGGGTCAACGAGAAGCCGATCACCAGCGAGTTGGGGGCGGTGACCCCGCTCATCGTGGTGCCGGGGCCCTGGTCGGACGCCGACATCGAGTTCCAGGCGCGACACACCGCCGCGATGGTGGCGCACAACGGGAGCTTCAACTGCAACGCATGCAAGGTGCTGGTGCTGCCACGCCAGTGGCCGCTGCGCGACCGCTTCCTGGCCGCCGTGCGTGAGCAGCTGCGGCAGGCGCAGCCCCGCAAGGCCTACTATCCGGGCGCGCAGCAGCGCTACGACGGCTTCCTGGCGGCCTACCCGCAGGCGGAGCCGCTCGGCGAGCGCACCGCGGACGTCGTGCCCTGGACGGTGATCCCCGACGTGCCGGCGAAGGCGGGCGAGTACGCGCTGACCAACGAGGCCTTCTGCGGCGTGCTGGCGGTGGTGGACATCGACGGCGGCGACGCGGCCGACTTCCTCGCCAACGCGGTGCCCTTCTGCAACGACACCGTCTGGGGGACGCTGTCCTGCATGATGCTGGTGCACCCGACGACCGAGAAGCAGCACGCCCGGGCGGTGGACCGCGCCGTGGCGGACCTGCGCTACGGCGGCATCGGGGTCAACGTCTGGGCCGGGCTGGTCTACGGCCTGGTCGTGACCACCTGGGGCGCCTTCCCTGGGCATCCGCTCGAGGACATCCGGTCGGGGCGCGGGGTGGTGCACAACACCTTCCTGTTCGACCACCCGCAGAAGTCCGTGGTGCGAGCGCCCTTCCGCATCAAGCCGACCCCCGCGTGGTTCCATGACCACGCCAACCTGGCCGAGTTGGGGCGACGGATGACCGAGTTCGAGGCCAACCCGAGCTGGCTGGGGCTGCCCGCGGTGGCGATCGCCGGCTTCAAGGGCTGAGAGCCCGTCAGCCGACGCGCCGGGGTCGGACAGGCAATCACCATTTGACACTCAGTGCCACATTCGGCATGGTGGGCGCGCCTTCCCAAGGAGCGACCCATGAAGATGCCCGACCAGGGGCTCACGCGCGACGATGTCTTCGCGCGCCTCGAGGCGCACCGCGCCGCTGACATGAACTGGCGGAGCGGCCGCGCGTGGGCCTACGTCTACGACGCGGGCGCCGAGGCCGAGCAGGTCTGCAAGCAGGCCTTCACTGCCTTCCTGAGCGAGAACGCCCTCGATCCCACGGTCTTTCCGAGCGTGGTGCGCCTCGAGACCGAGCTGGTGGCGATGATGGCCAGCCACCTCAACGGCGCCCCCGACACGGTCGGCAACTTCACCAGCGGGGGCACCGAGAGCATCTTCATGGCCGTGAAGAGCGCGCGGGAGGCCTTCCGCGCCCGCCACCCCGAGGTCTCTGGCACCCCGCAGATCCTACTGCCGGTGACCGCCCACGCCGCCTTCCAGAAAGCGGCGCACTATCTCGGGCTCGAGACCGTGCTCACGCCGGTGGGCGACGACTTCCGCGCCGACGTGGTCGCGTTGCGCGCGGCGGTCGGTCCCCGCACGGCGTTGGTGGTGGGATCGGCCTGCTCCTATGCGCACGGCGTCGTCGACGACATCCCGGCGATCGGCGCGCTGGCCGCCGAGCACGGCATCCCCTGCCACGTCGATGCCTGCATCGGCGGCTTCCTGCTGCCCTACTTCGAGCGCCTCGGCCTCTGCGTGACCCCCTGGGACTTCCGCGTGCCGGGCGTCACCTCGATGTCCGTCGATCTGCACAAGTACGCGTTCGCGGCCAAGGGCGCCTCGATCATCCTGTACCGGGACGACGCGCTGCGGCGACACCAGATCTATGCCTGCTCGACCTGGAGCGGCTACACGATCGTCAACAACACCCTTCAGTCCAGCAAGTCGGCCGGGCCGATGGCGGCGGCGTGGGCGGTGCTGCACTTCCTCGGGGACGCCGGCTACCTGGCGTTGGCGCGCACGATGTACGCCGCGACGGGCGCCGTGTGCGAGGGCATCGACGCCATCCCTGGGCTGCGCGTGCTGGTGCCGCCGGACAGCAACCTCGTCGCCTTCACCACCACCGATCCGTCGGTGAGCGTCTTCCACGTCGTCGACGAGATGAAGGTTCGCGGCTGGTACGTGCAGCCGCAGCTGTCCTACGAGGGCTCGCCGGCCAACATCCACCTGTCGGTGAACCCCAAGAGCGCCGAGTGGGTGCCAACGATGCTGGCCGATCTCGCGGCGAGCGTCGTGGCCGCCAGCGCGCTGCCGTCGGGCCACCTGCGGGCCCTCGCGCCGATGCTCGCCGATCAGCTTCGCGAGGGTGGCGACGGCGGCGCCTTCGGCGATCTGCTGGGCATGGTGGGGGTGCAGGGCACGACGCTGCCCGACCGGATGGCGGGCATCAACGAGCTGCTCGACGCGCTGCCCCCGCGCGCGCGCGAGGGGCTGCTGGTGGAGTTTGCCAACCTGCTCTACCGCTGAGGGGCGCCGCTGAGGGGCGCCACTGGGGGGACTCCTCACCGTGGGCGAGAGCTCTCTCTAGAGGTCCTCGTCTTCGCCCGCGGACGGCGCCGCGGCTGGGGGCGGGGGCGGGGGCGGGGGCAGCATGGTGCGGGCCGCCGTCGGCGCCTTGTCAGATCCCCGCAGCCCATAGATGCGGCTGACCTCCATGCGCACCGTCTCTTTGCCCTCGCGGGTGTAGGCCTGCTTCTGGCGCGAGTCCATGCACACCGCCACCAGGTCGCTGCCGGTGGCGGCGTCAGTGCTCAGCTCCGCGATGTTCGTGTAGAGCCAGCACTCCTCGTGCGCCGTGGACCGGAGCGTCTCCTTCGGCTCACCGCATTGGCTGCGCACCTCATCGGCAGGCTGCCCTTGCATCACCGCGCAGCTCTGCAGCGCCTTGGCGCCCTCGACCTTCCCGTAGTTGACGATCGCCACCTTGGAGGGGCCCCGCGTGGCCCCGCAACCGACCATGCCGACCAACGCCAGCGCCAGCACCAACCCTCGGGTCATCACGCATCTCCTGTAGAGGAAGTCGCCTTGGAAGGGTGGCATCCTGCCACATCCGCGGCGCCGATGCATCCCCTCGCGACAGGCCCCCGCGGGGAGCCGCTCAGCGTTTGAAGATGTACTTGCCGGCCTGGATGAAGTTCATCGGATCGCGCGGCTTCCCGTCGACGATGACCTCGTAGTGCAGGTGGGTGCCGGCCGCGCGGCCGCTCGCCCCCATCAGACCGATGCGCTCGCGGTAGCGGACCCGCTGGCCGGCGCGCACCAAGCCCTTGAGCAGGTGACCATAGCGCGTCCGGACGCCGTTGCCGTGCTCCAACTCCACCATGAAGCCCAGCTCGGGATCGTCGCCCGCGAAGACGACCTTGCCCGGCGCGGTCGACCGGATCGGCGTCCGCTCGTCGCCCGGAATGTCGATGCCCTCGTGAAAGGCCCACTCGCCGTTGAGCGGGTCGCGGCGCCGGCCGAAGGGGCTGGCGACGCGGTAATCGTCCACCGGCGCCACCAAGGGCAAATCGCGCAGCAGCTTCTCGAGCGCCTGCAGCTGATCCATGCGCAGCGAGAGGAGCGAGGGCGCCGCATCGGGATCCACCTTCTCGCCCAGCCTGACGCGCGCCGTGCTCTCGATCTCTTCGAGCTCGTCGAGGCGCGCGTGCAGGAGCGACGTGCCGGGGATGAAGTCCTGATCGGCCGAGCTCATGTTCGCCATCGGATCGAGGGCGTTGCCCCAGCGCCCGTTCGGCGCGTCGGGCGGATCGCGGAGCTCGAAGTGCAGGTGGGTCGGGCTGTCGATGACGCCCGTGCGCCCGACGGTGCCCAGCGGCTGACCGGCCCGCACCCGGGCGCCGAGCACCATGCCGTCGGCGATGTTGTCGAGGTGCAGGTAGCGGCTGACGCGGTCGTCGTCGTGTCGGACCTCGACGTAGCAGCCGGCGCGCC
>CALBMW010000605.1 GCA_937896275.1 uncultured Myxococcales bacterium | reverse complement strand
GCCGCCGAGAAGACCAAGGCCGCCGCCCAGAAGGCCGCCGACGACCTGCCGGCCTGGGACAGCGCCTCCGATCCCGCGACCGCCACGGCCACGCCGGGCCACGAGCTGACGGCCAACTGGGACGCCGCCACCACGCCCGAGGCGCAGGTGGCCTTCCCCTGGATCGAGAGCCACGGCTACTTCCGGCTGCGCCTGGACGCCTTCTACAACTTCGACCTCGACACCTATGTGCAGTCCGAGGGGCGCGGCAGCTCGCCGGTGCCGCCGCCGCTGACCGAGACCGACGACCAGGGCTCCGGCCACCCCGAGGATCCCGAGCACCGCTACAAGCGGGACGCCGAGACGCAGGCCGGCACCAACATGCGCTTTCGCTACGAGCCGACCTTCCACGTCACCGAGAACCTGCGGATCAAGGCCACCTTCGACATCCTCGACAACCTGGTGCTCGGCAGCACGCCCGATGGCGGCCCGCGCAGCCAGTTCTCGCGGCCCGACGTCTCGCTCGAGAGCTTCAGCGGCACCGCGCGCACACCCGAGTCGGCGACCAACGGCTGGCGGGACTCGGTGCGCGTCAAGTACCTGTGGGGCGAGTGGAAGACCCCGCTCGGGCTGCTGATGTTCGGTCGCACGAAGAGCCACTGGGGCCTGGGTGTGTTGGCCAACAACGGCGGCTGCCTCGACTGCGACTTCGGCGACGCCGTCGACCGCATCATGGGCGTCACCAAGCTCTTCGGCACTTACCTGGCCGTGGGCTGGGACTTCCCGTCGGAGGGCGCCACCGGCTACTCCGGCGCGCAGACCTACTACAACCAGCCCAACGGGCAGGCCTTCGACTTCGACCAGCGCGACGACGTGAACCAGTTCGTGATCGCGCTGTTCCAGCGGCCGCTGACCCAGGCCGAGAAGGAGACGCGCAAGCGCGACCTCAACGAGCTGCGTAAGCCGGCCTTCGACTGGGGCGTCTACAACGTCATCCGAACGCACGTCTTCGAGGCCAACTACGTGGCGGGCGGGCCGCTGCCGGCCGACGACTACAGCGACTATCAGCTGCGCGACACCAAGGCCTTCGCCTATATCCCGGACGTTTGGCTGAGCTATGAGTATCGGCCGCGCAAGAACAAGGAGTTCCGCCTGCAGTTCGAGGGCGTCGGCATCTTCGGCGTCATCGAAGAACTCCCGCAGCGCGCCGGCCGAGCCAAGACCGAGTGCCTCGATCCCACGATCAGCAACATCGACGACTGCCCGTCGAGCGAGCAGGTGCGTCCGCGCAAGCGCGATCTGCGGCAGTGGGGCTACGCGCTGGAGTTCGACGCGCGGCTCGACAAGCTGCGCTACGGCTTCCGGCACGGCGTCGCCTCGGGCGACGACACCGATGGCTTCGGCGTGATCGACAAGACCCCGCTCGACTCGAACGATCCGCGCGACCAGGAGATCACGAACTTCAAGTTCGACCGCGACTACATCGTCGACATGATCCTGTTCCGCGAGCTGATCGGCTCGGTCACCAACGCGGCCTACTACAAGCCCTACATCGGTTACGACCTGATCATGCAGGACACCGAAGCGTGGGGCTTCGAGCTGGGCATCGAGTTCGCCCACGCGCTCGAGAAGAAGGCCACGCCGGGCAACGACGCGGCGCTGGGGCTGGAGTTCGACCTGCAGCTCTATGTCCACGAGTACGACGTGTTCAAGTGGTCGCTGTCGTACGGCATCCTCTTTCCGCTCGGCGCCTTCGACCTGCTCGACGTCGAGGAGACGCGCGTGATCAAGGAGCCCGGCATCGCCCAGACCCTCCAGATGATGGTGGGCATGCAGTTCTGACCTTGGCGGACGAGCACCCGACCGTGGCGGACCAGCAGCAGATCTGGGGCGGGCGCTTCGCCGAGCCCACCGACGCCTTCGTGGCCCGGCTCAACGCGTCGGTCGACTTCGATCGGCGCCTGTACCGCGAGGACATCGCCGGCTCGAGGGCGCACGCCGCCATGCTGGGCGCGCAGGGCATCCTGAGCGCCGAGGACGCCGCGGCCATCGACGCGGGGCTCACCAAGGTGCAGGCCGAGATCGAGGCCGGCACCTTCGTGTGGCAGACCGCGCTCGAAGACGTCCACATGAACATCGAGCAGCGGCTGACGGCGCACGTGGGCGAGGCCGGCAAGCGGCTACACACCGGCCGCAGCCGGAACGACCAGGTCGCCACCGATCTGAGGCTGTGGTTGCTGCGGTGCGTCGACGAGACGCTGCCCGTGCTCGACCGCCTGACGGACGCGCTGCTGACGCTGGCCGAGCGCGACGGCGCGGCCATCCTGCCCGGCTACACGCACCTCCAGCGGGCCCAGCCCATCCTGCTCGCGCACCACCTGCTGGCCTACGTCGAGATGTTCGAGCGCGATCGTGGCCGCCTCGTCGACTGCCGTCGTCGCGCCGCCGAGTGCCCGCTGGGGGCCGCCGCCCTGGCCGGGACGCCCTTCCCGCTCGACCGCCAGATGACGGCGGCCGCCCTCGGCTTCGCCCGGCCGATGGCCAACAGCCTCGACGCCGTGGCCGATCGCGACTTCGCCGTCGAGTTCACCGCCGCCGCGTCGTTGGCGATGGTGCACCTGTCGCGGCTGTCCGAGGAGTTGGTGATCTGGTCGAGCCAGGAGTTCGGCTTCGTCGAGCTGGGCGACGCCTTCGCCACGGGCTCGAGCATCATGCCGCAGAAGAAGAACCCCGACATCCCGGAGTTGGTGCGCGGCAAGACCGGTCGCGTGTTCGGCGATCTGGTCGCCTTGCTGACCGTCCTCAAGGGCCTGCCGCTGGCCTACAACAAGGATCTGCAGGAGGACAAGGAGGCGCTCTTCGACGCCGCCGACACCCTGCGGGACTGCCTCGAGGCCACCGCGCGCCTGCTACCCAGCCTCACGGTGAGGGTGGAGCGCATGCGCGCCGCCTGCGACGCCGGCTTCGTCACCGCCACCGACGTCGCCGACCACCTGGCCCGACGCGGCGTGCCCTTCCGCGAGGCCCACCACGTGGTCGGTCGGCTGGTCGCGTGGTGCATCGCCGAGCGGCGCACGCTGCCCTCGCTCACCGTCGACGAGTTTCGTAGTTTTCACGCGGACTTCGGCGACGACATCACCGAGGCGGTGACGGTCGAGGCCAGCGTCGCGGCGCGCACCAGTGAGGGCGGGACGGCGCCGGCGCGGGTGAACGCGGCGCTCGCGACCGCGCGGGCGCGGCAGGCCACGCGTGGTGCCTGACGCCCCGTCTCGCAGCCCCGTCTCGCAGCGTGAGGCCCCGGTGCCGGCCGTGGTCGTCGGCGTGAGCGGCCCGCGCGCAGTCATCCGCCGATGGCCATCGATCCTGCCCGCGGCGCTGGCCGTGGCGCTGTTGGCGGGATGTGGGGTCGCCGGGCGTCCCCTGCCCCCCGGCCCCACGCCGCCGGGTCCGGCCGGTCGCCTCACCGTTCGCTCCACCCCCGAGGGCCTCGAGCTGAGCGCCGCCCTGCCCACCACCGACCTCGACGGTACGCCGCTGACCCCCGAGCCTCCGCTGCGCCTGGCCGTCTTCGTCGACCGGGCCGACTGCCACGGGCAGCCCGACGCGCTCGGCCCGCCCCCGCTGACGTTGGCGGTCAAGGAGCCGGTCGAGGTGCGCGTGGTCGTCTTGCGTGGCGACCGCGCGGGCCCGGCGAGCCCGCCGCAGCAGGCGCGCTGGACCGAGCCGC
>CALBMW010000604.1 GCA_937896275.1 uncultured Myxococcales bacterium | reverse complement strand
CCATCCGCATGGCTTCCATCGCAGCGCGCGGGTCCGCGAACTTCCGACCCTTGTAGCGGCCCTCCGCCTGCGTGTTGAACTGGAGGCGCCGGAACGCAGCCAAGGCGCCCTTGCCACGCGCGCCGAACATCTTCTGGGTGAGGACCTCGGTCGCGAGGCCTCCGGTCTTCGCGTCCTTCTTGCGCATCTTGTCGAGGGACTCGTCCATGTCGGCGAGGATGTCGAAGGCATCTCGCATCTCCCCGGACGAGTCCTTGATCGCAATCCCCATGTCCTTGAAGAACTTGAGGGACGCCGGCTTGGTGAACGCAGCCAGCATCGCTCGGTAGGCGGTACCGGCCTTGGCCGCCGTCTTCGTGACCGGCATCAGCAAGCCGATCGCGGTCACAACGCTCTGCGCGTCCTGCCCGAAGGTGACGGCAGCTTCCGAGGCGTAGCCCAACGCGACCGCGATCTGATTCACGGTCATCGGGAACTTGTTGGCGCCCTGGACCGCCATGTCGAGGAGGCTGCTCATCGACTGGCCGGCGGTGCCGAACGCACGGTCCAGGTTGATGCCGAGCTCGGTGGCAGACTCGACGGAGAGCGACCCGAGGGAGGCGTTCACGGCGCGGAGAACCGCGGTCGTGTTCTCGAACACCTGGCTCTGGTTGTAGCCGGCCTGGGCCAGCGCCCTCATCCGCCCAATCACGGCCGAGGGCGCGAAGTTGCGGACCTCCTTGTTCGCGAGGCGGAAGCGCAGCGCGAAGTCCCTCGCGTCCCCGTCGGTCATCTTGAGGACGGCGCCGAGACCCTTGATCTCGAACTGCGACTCGGTGGCGGCGTCCGCCAGCTTGACGAGCAACGCCGCACCGGCGCCGGCGTAGGTCACGCCGCGGATGAGGTTGCGCGCGGCCTCCTGCTGGCGGCGCTGGTACTTCTGCGCGGAGGCGTGGAGGTTGGCCTGCGCTGCCCCGAGCTTCTTCGTGTCAGCCGCGGCGGCCCGCATCTCCGTGCGGAACTGCCCCGTGTTGACGGCGAGGACGAGCCCGAGGTTCCAGATCGACATCGACTACCTCCGCCCCTTCGGGGTCGAGGGGGCCTTGGACTTGCGCAAGTGGCGGACACCTTCCAAGTAGAAGGTCCTCTCCACCTCTGTCAGATCCTCGACGTCCTTTGGGCTCCACGGCAGATGCGGGTATTCCATCCCCGCGCTGAGCGTCAGCTCGAAGGTGTCGGCGAGGAGCTGGTTGAATCCACCCGGGGGGCGAAAGGGACCAGCCAGGCGGACACCTCCAGGTCCTCGTGCACGACCGCCCGGCACTTAGGGCAGTTGGTTTCGATGTCCGTGTCGGGTTGCGCCGGCGCCACCTTCGAGGCCGCGAAGTTCAGCGCGTCGAGCGTCGAGACGTCCATGTCGTCCAGCATCTCGTGCGTCAGACCCTTGCCGGTGCCGTCGTAGTCCACGACCGTCCGCACGAGCTGGTCGAAGATCGCGTCGCCGAAGGCGCCCTCGGAGTTCTTCGTCGCCCGCTTGCTCGCGACCGCTTGGAGGGCGACGATGTCCGCCACCGTCTGCAGGCGCACCACCATCGTGATGTCGCGGCGCTCGGCCGGGTCGAGGAAGGTGACCTGCATGCACGGGTCGCCTTCCTTCGTGAAGCTGGTCTCCCCGCTCGCAGGGATGAAGCCGACCTGGCCAGGCTGCACGGCCTGCTTCCACTCGTAGCCGCAGGTGCACTGGAAGGGAACCTCGTAGGTGTGGCCCTGCAGCTGCGCGCAGCTCAGGTACACGTACTGGAGGTCCGCCATCGGCATGCGGTCGACCTCGACGCTGCCCGGCGGGCCCAGGCCACCGAGGTCGGCCACCGCGGAGCGCAGGGTGACCTTCGCCTCCGACAGCGTGCCGGCGGTGGCCGCGTTGAGCAGCTCACGTCGGAAGCGACCGCGCAGGGGGCGGAGGGTGAAGTCGCGCAGCTCTCGCCCGCCGGCCTTGAAGCCGGTGGGCAGGCGAGGGCCGAAGTGCTCGAGGGCGGAGGTGGGGGCTTCGTCGGACATCGAACTCTCCTGGGCCCTCGACTACATGCGACGGGCAAGCGGAGGTGAGGCGGAAGGGTCAGATGGTGCCGGACACGTCGGGCCCAAGCTCGAAGCGGGGCGCGAAGTCCGCGCGGCCGACGAGGATCTCCGGCGGGCCGTAGCAGCAGAGCACCGCCTGCTCGACGAGGATCTCGCTGTTGGGTCCCAGGTCACCCTGGTTGATGGACTTGCACCACGCCTCGCGCAGCAACCACGCGCGGACGAGGCGAGCGTCCCCCGGGTTCGACTGGGAGGTGCCCTGCCGATCGTAGAGCGCGATGATCGTGTCGAAGCGGAACTTCTTCTGCCCGAGGTAGGACGCCTCGGCGACCATCTTGTGCCAGCGGATGAGCGCGCCGCTGGCGTCGATGCCCTTGCCGAGCGTGACCGTGCCCGCGCGCGTCATGCCGGGGAGCTTGTCCTCGTACAGGGAGCTGCCCGGCTTGTAGGCGACGTCGTCCGTCTCCGACATGAGGCCGGACACCTCGGTGAAGCCAACGATGTCCCCGTAGCGCGGCAGGGGCTCCCGGATCCCGTAGGCGTTGGCCCGGTTGTAGACTTCGTACTGGAACCCCGAGACCGGGGTCGTCGGCTCGCCGTTGACTCGCGTGGACATGGGCTACTCCGAGATCCTGATGCCGCCGACGCTGGACTCGACCTGGAAGATGATCTTCTCGAACGCGCCGACGGGCGAGACCCTCACCAGCGCGACGAGCTCCCCGTTGCCGAGGTTCTCCTCCGTCGTGGTGGTCTCGTCGCAGACAGCGAGGAACGCCTCGGACGCGCTGTCGTCGGGGTAGAGCGCGCCGCGCTCCCACTCCGTCGCGAGGAAGGCGTTGAGGCGGTCCTGCAACTCCTCCATGGTCCCGCGCGTCGCCGGCTTGAAGGGGAAGTCGACGAAGTTCGCCAGCACGGTGCGGTAGAAGTAGCAGAGCCACCGCCGCACGGTGCCGAACTTCCGCCCGTCCGTGGCGCGGAAGTCGAGGGTGCGATCCCCGAACAGGCGCAGCCCGGTGCCCTCGACGTTGCGGATGATCGAGATCCCGTGCCCATCGTTGAGCCGGGTGTGCTCCTCGGGCGAGAAGTCGACCAGCACGTCCGTCCAGTTGATCAGCTGGTTGGCCCCCGAGATGTGTGCGCCGCGTCGGCCCGCGGCGACGGTCAGGCCGAGGGCGGCCGCCACGGGCGGCACGGTGATGCGATCCGAGATCCGCGCACCGGGGCGCGGATCCTTCTGCATCCCCCAGGGGGCGAAGAGCTGCGCGAACGAGGACTGCGACCCCAGCTCAGCCTCGACGTAGGCCGCCATCGCATCCTCCGTGAGGAGGGCGGCCGGCATGTCGAGGAAGACCGTCAGGTTCTTGCGGCCCTCGGCGTAGGCGATGAGCGCCTGCTGGGCCGTGGTGTCCGTCGTTCCCGGAGCGCCGAGGAGCGCCAGGTCGCGGATCGCATCCAGCAGGTAGACGCCCGACTTCGGGCTGGCCACGCCGATGTAGTCCGCCGGCGCGGGCAGCGACCCGTCCTCGCCGAGGGTGAAGACCTTGTCGAGGAAGGACATCGGCAGGATGTCCACGGGGTCTTCGTCGCCGTCGAGCGCGCCGGGGACGAGGATCAGCCGAGGGCTGACGTTGTTGGTCGTGGGGTCGTAG
>CALBMW010000603.1 GCA_937896275.1 uncultured Myxococcales bacterium | reverse complement strand
GACGAGGCCCGCCGCGCGCCCCAGCCCGGCGCCCAGGGCCAGCGCCAACGGCAGCGGCAGCGCCCGCAGCAAAGCAAACAGGGCGCGCAGGGCCGCGGAGGCCAGCGCGTGGCGCGCGGGCCGCGTTCGTCGCCGAAGGGTCAGCGGCAGTGCGCGTGCGCGCATCGGACGCCGCCTCGGGGGTCGCGGAGGGCCGACCGCCTCACGCGCTGGCCCGCCGGGCGGCGTCGATGGCGCTCACCGCCGCCACCAGCCGGGCGAAGGCGGCGGGGTCGAGTTGGGTGGCCGCGTCGGACAGGGCGCGCGGCGGATCGAGGTGGACCTCGGCGTAGAAGCCCGCGACGCCCACCGCGGCCGCGGCGCGGGCCAGGGGCAGCACCATCTCGCGATCTCCGCCCGTGTGCGCCGCCTCGCCCGCCGACGCCTGCACCGAGTGCGTGCAGTCGAAGAGCACCGGCACGCCGATCGCACCCATCCACACCAGCGCCCGTGGGTCGAAGACCAGATCGCCGTGGCCGAAGGTCGTCCCGCGCTCGGTGACCCAGGCGCGTCCTCCGGCCTTCTCGACCAGCCGCCCCATGCGCCGGGGATCGAGGAATTGCCCCCGCTTCAGGTTCACGGGCCGGCCGGTCGCCGCGGCCGCGCGCACCAGATCGGTCTGGCGGCACAAGAAGGCGGGAATCTGAAGCACGTCCACGACCTCGGCGGCGGGCGCGCACTGTTCCGGGGCGTGCACGTCGGTGAGCAGCGGCAGGTCGAAACGACGGCGAACCTGAGCGAGCACCTCGAGCCCAGCCTCCAGCCCGGGGCCACGGAAGGCCGAGCCGTCGGAGCGATTGGCCTTGTCGAAGCTGGCCTTGAAGATCACCGGGACGCGCAGGCGGGTCAGGGCTTCGGCGATGCGGAAGACGCCGTCGCCCGGCTCGATGACGCAAGGCCCGGCCACGAAGACGAGCGGCGCGTCGCCCCCGATCGGGGGCAGGCTCACCGTCGGGCTCGCATGGAGGCGGCCACGAACGCGGCGAACAGCGGGTGCGGCGCGTAGGGGCGCGACTTGAACTCGGGGTGGAACTGGCAGCCCAGGAACCACGGATGATCGGGCAGCTCGATCATCTCGACCAGGTGGCCATCGGGGGACTGCCCCGAGAAGCGCAAACCGTGGCTCTCGATGGTCTCGCGGTAGAGGTTGTTGACCTCGAAGCGGTGCCGGTGGCGCTCGCTCACCTCGGCGGCGCCGTAGACGCGCGCGGCGAGGCTGCCCGGCGTGAGCGCACAGGGGTAGGCCCCCAGACGCATCGAGCCGCCCTTCTTGGTGACGGCGTGTTGGCTGGGCATCAGGTGGATGACCGGGTGCTCGGCGTCCTTGTCGAACTCGATCGAGGTGGCGTTCTCGAGGCCGCAGACGTGGCGGGCGAACTCGATGACCGCCACCTGCAGGCCCAGGCAGATGCCGAAGAAGGGCACCCCGTGCTCGCGGGCGTAGCGCACCGCCTCGATCTTGCCTTCGCCGCCGCGGTTGCCGAAGCCGCCGGGCACCAGGATACCGTCGGCACCCTCGAGCATCGCGTCGGGGCCCTGCTTCGCGAGCTCCTCGCTGTCGATGTAGCGCAGGATGACGCGCGCGTCGTTGGCCATGCCGCCGTGCAGCAAGGCCTCGTGCAGGCTCTTGTAGGCGTCGGTGTGGTCGACGTACTTGCCGACCACCGCGATGTTCACCCGGCCGGTGGCGTCGCGCAGCTTCGAGACGATCTGCTCCCAAGCCTCGAGCTTCGCCTCGCCTGTCCAGATGTTCAGGCGTTGCAGGATCAGCTCGTCGAGCCCCTCGCGATGGAAGGCCAGCGGCACCTCGTAGATGCTCTCGACATCCTGCCCCGTGATGACCGCGTTGCTCGGCACATTGCAGAAGAGGCCGATCTTGCGCTTGAGGTCGTCGCTGATCGGGCGATCGCAGCGGGCGACGATGATCTCGGGCTGCATGCCGATCTCGCGCATGTCGCGCACCGAGTGTTGGGTGGGCTTGGTCTTCAGCTCGCCCGCGGCCGCGATATAGGGCACCAGCGTGACGTGCACGTTGATCGCGCTGGTCGGACCCAGGTCGACCTTGAGCTGCCGCAGAGCCTCGAGGAAGGGCAGCGACTCGATGTCGCCCACCGTTCCGCCGATCTCGACGATCAGCACGTCCGCGCCCGCGGAGCCGCGGCGGACGAAGGACTTGATCTCGTCGGTGATGTGAGGAATCACCTGCACCGTGCCGCCCAGGTAGTCGCCGCGGCGCTCCTTCTCGATGACCGTCGCGTAGATGCGTCCCGTGGTGACGTTGCTCGAGCGGCTCATCAGCGTGCTCGTGAAGCGCTCGTAGTGCCCCAGATCCAGGTCGGTCTCGGTGCCGTCGTCGGTGACGAACACCTCGCCGTGCTGCAGGGGGTTCATCGTGCCTGGATCCACGTTGATGTAGGGATCCAGCTTCATGTTCGCGACCTTCAGGCCGCGGGCCTCGAGCAAGGCCCCGATCGAGGCGGCGACGATGCCCTTGCCGATCGACGAGGCGACTCCGCCGGTGACGAAGATGTGCTTGGTGATGCGCTGCGGGTTCACGGCGGGTGTGGTCACGAATCGTCTCCGGCGGCGGCGAAGTGGGCGCGAGCGGCGTCGAGGTCGGCCGGCGTGTCGATCGACACGGAGGCGCGGGGGGCGTCAACCACCGCGATGCGCCAGCCGGCCTCGAGCCAGGCGAGCTGCTCGAGGTCCTCGGCGCGTGACAGGGGGCCCCGGGGCAGGGTCGACACGGCGCGCAGGGCGGCCTGGCCGAAGCCGTAGACGCCCAGGTGCTGGTCGCCCGGGATGGGGGCGCGCGAGAAGTACAGGGCGTCGCCGGCAGCATCGCGGACGACCTTCACGGTGGCGGGATCGTAGCGCCGATCGGGCGGCAGCGGGGCAGCGAGGGTGGCGAGGGTCGCGCCGGCGCGAAGGTGCTGGGCCAAGCGGCTCAGCGCGATCGGGTCGACGAAGGGCTCGTCGCCCTGCACGTTGATGACGAAGGGCGCGTTCGTGGCGGCCGCGGCCCGGGCGACCCGCTCGGTCCCCGACGCGCAGGGGGCGTCGACCAGCACCGCCTCGCCGCCGAGGGCGCGCACGACGTCGACGATGTGGGGTGAGTCGGTGGCGACGATGACCCGGGAGAGATCGCGACAGCGGCGCACGCGTTCGTACACGCGCCAGACCAGGGGCGCGCCGCCCAGATCGAGCAGCGGCTTGCCCGGGAGGCGGCGGGCGTCGAGCCGGGCGGGGATCACGGCGATCACCTCGGCGGGCGTCGCGCTCGTCCCCCACCCCGCGCTCGCCGTGCTCACCGTGACGCTCCGGGATCGTGACCGCGCGGAGGGTAATCGGCGGGTTCCCGGGCTGTCAATCGCGGGGCGGCGCGTGACGCGGGCCGAATGAGTCGCGGCGCGCGCGCGTTTGCATTGCACCCGGCCGGGTGCTAGCAGGTTCGGTGGACGCGAGGAGGCGAGCGTTGAGAGGTCTGACAACGGGGATGGTGGCCGCTGGCCTGCTGTTCGCCACGGGCGCGCATGCGGGGGACCGCTGGGATCAGCGCAAGGGCGACTGCGAGGACGTGTTTCGCGCCTGGCGCACCCAGTCCATCGAGCAGCTCCGGGACTGCACGATGAAATGGGAACAGTTTCGCCAAGTTGCGAACGTCGACGAGGACGACAGGGCCTTGGTGCACGAGGCCTTCGACCGGCTCTACCGAGACGGCGACAAGCGGGACGCGACGATGGCGCTGTCGGCGCTGAAGCGTGTCGGCCTGCGCCCCAAGTCGCTGCGGCCCGAGACCGGGGCGGTGCCGACCGAGGCGCCCGCCCCCATCGAGCGCGTGGTGCAGCCCGCGGCGCCGACCAAGCGGCGCGGCATCGCGTTCGAGCCGGGCGCGGAGGAGCCGGACCCCGATCCGGCGCCGCGCGCGCGCCGGGCGCCGTCGCCG
>CALBMW010000602.1 GCA_937896275.1 uncultured Myxococcales bacterium | reverse complement strand
GGGCGGTGGCGCGGCGCGCGGTCGATGCCTCGCGGCGGTCGTTGCCTGCGACCCGGACGCGCTCGGCGCCTGCGGCGAGGCGACGCCGCCCCCCCCCGAAGACGACGTGTGCGCGCGGGGCTGCGCGGCCCTCGACACCTGTGGCTTCTGTGAGCGCGACGCCGACGACGAGTGCGTCTCGATCGAGGTCTGCGCGCAGGCCTGCCGCGACGAGGGCACCGATCTCACCTACCAGTGCCTCATCGATCTGAACGACTGCGACGACGCCTCCATCGGCGGCTGCTACGGCGACGAGGATCCGGGGGACGACGTCTGCGCGCAGGGCTGCGTGGCGCTCGAGGCCTGCGACCTGTGCCTCACCGATGACGCGGACGTGTGCCTGTCGGTGGTCGACTGCGCCCAGTCCTGCCGGGACGACGGCACCGAGGCCATGGCGATGTGCGTGGCCGCCGTCGAGGCGTGCGATCAGGCGAGCCTCGACGCCTGCTTCGAGTGATCTCGAACCGTCCTGCTCTCCGTCGTGCCTCGCCTCGCTGACTGCCGGGCAGGATTCTGCACTGGTGTCATGGCCCCGCTTCCGGTCTCCTCCGATCTGGCATGGGCCATCGGTCGTCGCGGATCCATCTCGCCGACGGGCTCGCTGCCGGGTCGCCGCGGGGCGATGGAGGGGTACGTATGCGGGCTCGTGTCATGGCATGGTCCCTGGGCGTCGTCTGGCTCGGCGCCGGGTGCATCGTCGACCAGCAGCCCGTCGCGGACGAGGACGAGGACGCCGGGGCCCGGTCGACCGACGCGATGACGCTCGACGGCTCGCGGGGCCCGTCCACGCTCGACGTTCATGCATCCACGCCCCCGCAGGACGCGACGGCCGTCGACGCCGCGCCGCCCTCGTCCTCCGAGCCCGGCGCCGCTGTCTGGGACGCGGAGCCACCGGAGCCGCCGCCGACTTGCGAGGACGGGGCGGTGGAGCGTCGGTCCTGCGACCCGCGTGGCTGGTCGCGCCGAGCCTGCGCGGCCGGGGCCTGGGAGCGTTGGAGCGCTTGCCCCGACGACGCGCCGACAGGGTGCCAGGGCCGCGCGCTCGCGCTCGTCGAGCTCCGCGCCCAGCCCCTCGACGTCGTCACGCTGCAGCCGCCGCCTTGTGCCGCGGAGGAGGCGAACGGGGTCGTTGGCACCTATCAGTGGCTCGTGGTCGAGCGCCCCGATGGATCCACCGCGCAGCCCGTGGATCGCTTCTTCAACCCCGCGCGACCCGCGGACGGGGGGCCCGCGGACGTCGAGGCCACGCCCGACGCTCTGTTCTTCGTCGATCTGGCGGGCGACTTCGTCCTCGAGCTGTGGGTCGAGGACCTCGAGGGTGGGCCGGACGTGGTGAAGCGCGTGCACATCGTGGCGGTGCCCGCCGCGGACTTCCACGTCCAACTCGTCTGGCATACACCGGGGGATCCCGACGAGACGGACGGCGAGGGCACCGACATCGACCTGCACCTGCGGCACCCGAGGGGGCACGCCTGGGCCGTGGCCCCGCTCGACTGCTACTTCGCCAACGGAGAGCCCGACTGGGGGCCCCTCGGTCCCGAGAGCAACCCGACGCTCGACATCGACGACGTCAACGGCGCCGGGCCCGAGAACATGAACCTCGACCGCCCCGAGGACACCCTGGCGCTGGGGCACCCCTACTGCGTCGGCGTGCACGCGTTCCGCCTCGAGAATTTCATCGCGGGCGGCACCTGGGGGCCGACCGACGCGACGGTCCGCGTGTACCTGGGCGGGCTGCTGCGCTTCGAGGAGATGGTCACGCTGCCGCTCACCGACGCGTTCTGGCAGCCGGCCTGCGTGGAGTGGAGCGGAGGGCGGGGGGACGTCTTGCCCGTCGGTGAGCTGACCGAGTCGATACCCTGAGCCCCGAACGGCCTCAGCCCGGGCCGAAGGCGTCGAGGCCAGCCGCCCGAAAGGCCCGAACCTCGCTCAGCAGCGCGGTGAGCGTCGCCGTGTCGGCCTGCTCCAACCGCGTCAGCCGCAGGCAGCTCTTGCCGCAGCGCGCGCCGCCGAAGCGCTCGCCGTAGCGGGCCAGCACCGCGGGCGCCACGTACAGGGCGACGTGGTGCTTCTGCGCGCCCAGGTTGCACAGGCCGGGGTAGTCGAGCATGCCGTGGGCCATGCCTTCGGGGATCTCGGGCGCGACGGCGCGGACCACCGCCCGCACGTGCTCCAGGATCGGTCGGAGCTTGCCGTCGACGTCGGCCACATAGGCATCCGGCGAGCTGTCGTCGCGCCGCACCTCAGAACGTCCGCGTCTGGCCCGCCTGCATGATCTGCACGCGCGGATCGGCGCCGAAGGCCTTCTTCACTGTCTCCTCGGTGGCCAGCACCGGCCACGTGCCGTAGTGCATGGGCACCACGATCGAGGGCTTGAAGTACTTGTCGAGCGCCCGCTTCGCGACCTCGGGCTGCTGGTTGAAGGGCCCGCCGCCCGCCTGGAGCAGGATGATGTCGGGGTGGTGGATCTCTTCGATGAGCGCCATGTCCCCGAAGATCCAGGTGTCGCCCGTGTGGTACAGGCGCCGGCCGTCGCCGAACTCGACCACGAAGCCCAAGGGCCGGCCGCCCGGGACGCTGCCGTGCATCGCGGGCACCAGGTGCACCTTCACGTCCTTCACCGCGATCACGCCGCCCACGTTGCCGCCCGCCTTCTGATCGTCGGGCACGTCGGGCGTCGCCACGAAGTCGAAGGCGCCGATCACCTTGGCCTTGCTGGCCTTGGCGATGGCCACCGCGTCCACCGTGTGATCGAAGTGCGAGTGCGTCACCAGGATGGCGTCGGGCCGGAGCTTGCTGATGTCCTTCTTGTCGGCGGGCGTCTTGGGGTTCTGGCTGATGAAGGGATCGATGAGCAGCGTGGTGCCGCTGGCCGAGCGCACCAGGAAGGTGGCGTGCCCATACCAGGTGACCTCGACGGGCTTGTTCTCGGCCTGGGCCGGTGCCGCCCACGCGGCGCCGAGCAGAAGGGCGAGCGAGGCGAGCTTGGACGGGAGCAGGGCGCGCACGGCGTTCCTCCGGGGTGGTGTTGTTCGCGGGGGCGAGGATGCCGCCCCGCGACGATGCTGCCAAGAGATGCTCGCGGTCGCGCCCGGGCCGCGCCTTCGTGAAGTCCGCTGTGAAGTCCGCGCGCGCTTGCCCCGCGGGCGTCCGGGCCGCTACACCTTGCCGACGGTCCGCCCGCGGCGGCGGCTGCGGGGGAGGCGACGATGCGTGCAGCGGGCTCGGCGGGATGGTGGCTGGCGGTGGCCCTGGCGGCAGGGTGCCAGAGCGGTGGTGGCGGCGTGGACTCGGGGGCCGCGCCCGGTGGCCAGACCGAGACCGACGGGGGCGCGGGCGCGCTGCCCGACGGGGGCGTCTTTGGCCAAGAGGACACGGGCGCGCCGCCCGATGATCCCCCCGACGCCGCGCCCCCGGCGCCCGTCTGCGAGACCTACGCGCCGTGGCAGGCGGGCACCCCGATGTTCGTCGAGCGCACCGACGCGTGGGGGCTGTCGGCCCTGAAGGTCGAGGGCACCCGCCTGTCGGTGGGCGATCTCGACGGCGACGGCCTCGCGGACGTCGTGGTCCGGCGCGGCGCCCGCAGGGCCGACCTCTTCGGCGTCGAGCCGCAGCGCAACACCTGGGTGCTGCGCAACACGGGTGGGGGCTTCGAGGACATCACCGAGGCCTCGGGCTTTCTGGCGGTGCGCGGCACCTACCCCGTCGCGGTGGGCCGCCCGGTCGAGGTCGTCGCCTTCGCCGATCTGGACAACGACGGCGATCTGGACGCCTACAGCGGCCTCGACACCCGCGAGCCGGTGCCCGTGGCGCTCGCGGACGGCACCACCTTCGACGTGAGCGAGACCAGCGAGGTGCTGATCAACGATGGCAACGCCTCGTTTTCATTGACGTCCGCGCAGGATCCCCTGCGCCGTGAACGCCTCCAGGACGTGCCCTCGGGCGCGGCCTTCGTCGACTTCGATCGCGACGGCGCGGTGGATCTGTGGATGAGCCAGGGCGGCCTCGGCGCGCCGCTGCAAGACCGCCTGTTCGTCAACGACGGCGCGGGCGTCCTGCGCGACGGCACCAGCGCGGCCGGCCTCACGACCCGGCAGTGGAGCAACCTGGGCGAGATCAACGGTGGCCAGGCCCACACCACCGCGTGGTCGGCGGCCGCCTGCGATCTGAACGACGACGGGCGCCTCGAGCTGCTCACCGCCAGCTATGGGCGCGCGCCCAACCACCTTTGGCTCGCCACCGAGGCGGGCTTCGAGAACCGCGGCGTCGCGTCGGGCTATGCCTTCGACGATGACATGGAGTGGAGCGGCGACCAGTTCGCGCGGTGCTATTGCCAGGCCAACCGCGGCGCCTCGGGCTGCGCCGGGGTGCCCACCGCCGTCGTCCAATGCGGCCAGCCCAACTGGGACCACGACACCGGCCGCGAGCCCTTCCGCCTCGGCGGCAACAGCGGCGCCACGGTGTGCACCGACTTCGACAACGACGGGCGCATCGACCTCTACACCACCGAGATTCGCCACTGGTGGGCGGGCGAGGGGGCCGACGGCGGCGAGGTGCTGGTCAACACCGGCGACCCCGAGGTGCGCTTCGAGCGCCCCGGCCGCGACGCCACCGGGCTGACGCTGGTCCACGACGAGGTCTCGTGGGACGAGGGCTTCATCACCGCCGGCACGCTGGACGTCGACAACGACGGCCGCGAGGACCTGTACGTGGGCGCCACCGACTACGCCGGCAACCGCGGGCACCTGTACCACAACGCCTCGACGCCCGGCGGCGTCCTCTTCGAGGAGGTCGCGACGGCCGACTTCTTCGAGCACAACCGCAGCCACGGCATGGCGGTGGCCGACTTCGACCGCGACGGCGATCTGGACGTGATCGTGGGTCACTCGCGCGCGCGCTGCGACGCGCAGGCGCCCAACAACTGCTACGAGACGATGCAGGTGCGCTTCTTCGAGAACACGCTGGCCAACCGCGGCAACTGGTTCCAGCTGGATCTCGAGGGCGGCGCCGGCACCAACCGCGCCGCCATCGGGGCCCGCGTCAGCGTGACCCTGGGCGAGCGCACGCTCGTGCAGGAGGTCAACGGCGGCTACGGTCACTTCGGCGCCCAGCGCGACCGCGTGCTTCACTTCGGCCTGGCCGAGGCCTGCGAGGCCGTGGTCACCGTCCGCTGGCCCGACGCCGCGCTCACCACCCAGACCTTCACCCTCCCGGCCGGCCACCGCTTCCACCTGGTGCAGGGCGGCGAGCCGACGGTCGTCGATCCCTGACGCGCCGTCGCGCCGACCACGATCGCGGCCACGCCGACCTGCGCTCGACGCACACATCGCCGCTCGGCTGAGGTAGAGTGCGGCCCCATGGAGATCCACGAGCTCACCGCCACCGATCTGATGGCCGCCTTCGCGTCGCGCGAGCTGTCGTCGGTCGATGTCACGCGCGCCCTGATCGCGCGCATCGAGGCCCATGACGGCGCGGTGAACGCGGTCGTCGTCCGCCGCTTCGAGGCCGCCCTCGACGAGGCGCGCACAGCGGACGCCGCGCGGGCCCGCGGGGGCGCGCTCGGGTCGCTGGCCGGCTTGCCGATCACCATCAAGGAGAACTTCGACCTCGCCGGCTTCGACTCCACGATGGGCCTCATCGCGCGGCAGGGGCAGCCGGCGACGCGCGACGCGGTGAACGTGGCGGCCCTGCGGCAGGCGGGGGCGATCGTCCTCGGCAAGACCAACGTGCCTCAGCTCCTGCTGGCTCAGGAGACCGAGAACGCCATCTGGGGCGTCACGCGCAACCCGTGGAACCTGGGTCGCACGCCCGGCGGATCGAGCGGCGGGGAGGCGGCGGCGGTGGCGGCGGGCATGTCCCCCTGCGGCCTGGGCACCGACATCGGCGGGTCTATTCGAATCCCGTGTCATTTCACGGGGTTGTTCGGTCTCAAGCCCACGGTGGACCGCACCTCGTCCATCGGCCAGCAGGGCCCGATTCCGGGTCAGGAGTTGGTGCGGGCCCAGGCGGGTCCGCTGGCCCGTAGCGCCGCCGATCTCACCCTCCTCATGCGGGCCCTCGATCCGATGGCCCAGTCGCGCGTCGATCCCGCCGTGCCGCCTCTGCCCCTGGGCGATCCCGGCGCGATCAACGTCCGTGGCCTGCGCGTGGGGTGGTTCGACGAGGACGGCTACATGCCGCCGACCCGTGCCATCCG
>CALBMW010000601.1 GCA_937896275.1 uncultured Myxococcales bacterium | reverse complement strand
CGGACGGCTACGGCGGCTGCGCGGTGAGCCCCGGCGGCCCGACCGGGTTCGCGCTGCTGCTCGCCGCGCTCGCCGCGCTCACCCTCACCCGGCGCCGCTCGCGCTTTCGCGCCGACGCCTGACCGGCTAGAGTGCCTCGCCTTCTTTTGCGCGAGGAGAACCCATGGTCGACTTCAAGCTCAGCCAGGAGCAGCAGCAGCTCAAGCGCCTGGCCCACGACTTCGCCCGCAACGAGATCCGTCCGGTCTCGGCGCACCACGACCACACCGGCGAGTATCCGATCGCGACGCTGCGCAAGGCCTGGGAGCTGGGCCTGATGAACACGCACGTCCCCGAGGCCTTCGGCGGCATGGGGCTGGGCGTGCTCGACGGTGCCATCATCGGCGAGGAGCACGCGTGGGGCTGCAGCGGCATCTCCACGGCCATCGAGGCCAACACGCTCGCCGAGGCGCCCATCATCGTGGCCGGCACCGACGCGCAGAAGAAGAAGTACCTCGGCCGCATGACCGAGGAGTTCCTGATGGCCGCCTACGGCGTCACCGAGCCCGGCGCGGGCTCCGACGTGGCCGCCATCCGCACGACAGCCATCCGCCGCGGCGACACCTATGTGCTCAACGGCGAGAAGATGTGGATCACCAACGCCGCCAAGGCGAACTGGTTCTTCGTGCTCGCGAAGACCGACGGCGAGGGCGGCCACCGAGGCATGACCGGCTTCATCGTCGACGGCGACAGCCCCGGCATCACGGTCGGCCGCAAAGAGATCAACATGGGCCAGCGGGCGAGCGACACCCGCGGAATCAAGTTCGAGGACGTCGAGGTGCCCGCCGAGAACCGGCTGGGCGAAGAGGGTGAGGGCTTCAAGATCGCGATGAAGGCCTTCGACATCACCCGCCCGCTGGTGGCCGCCGCGGCGGTCGGCGTCGCGCGCGCCGCCTTCGAGCACGCCGTCGAGTACGCCCGCGACCGAAAGACCATGGGCAAGCCGCTCTACGCGCACCAGGCGATCGCCTTCATGATCGCCGACATGGCCAAGGACATCGAGGCCGCCCGCCTGCTGGTCTGGCAGGCCGCCTGGGCCATCGACCAGGGCACGCGCAACACGCGCCTCGCGTCGATGGCCAAGTGCTTCGCCGCCGACACGTGCCACCGCGTGTGCAGCGACGCGGTGCAGGTGTTCGGGGGGAATGGCTTCAACACCGAGTACCCGGTGGAGAAGCTCCTGCGTGACTCGAAGATCTTCCAGATCTACGAGGGCACGTCGCAGATCCAGCGTGTCATCATCGCCCGCGAGATCTTCACGCGGTAGGGTGGGCAGTCCACCAGCAAGGACGACAGCCCGCCGCCTCACTCACCGTCTGCGTCGTCGCGATCGGGGGGTCAAGACTCGCTACTTGACATATAGGTCAGCGGGGGACGCTGCTGGGCTGCTTTATGTCAAGTAGCTAGTCTTGACCCCCATCCGCTTCTGAGCGCGGCGGTGAGAGGGCTCGATGCCTACTCGGCGGCGACCTCGAGCAGGCGGCGCGTGGCACCCCGCAGCCGGGCCGCGAGGCGGTCGAGGAGGGTGTCCATCAGGCCGTACGCGAGGGCGTCACCGGCGTTGAAGAGGCGGTCGAAGTCGGCGCGGACCAGCTCGGCGACGTGCGCGCCGTCCGGGCCTGCGGTGCAGGTCGCGGAGCGATCGCCTCCGTCGAGCAGGGCCACCTCGCCGAAGAGGTCGCCGCGCCCCAGCACCGAGAGGCGCTCGCGGCCGAGGCCCTCGATCTCGGTGTCGACGACGATCTGACCGTCGAGGACGACGAAGCAACTGTGGGCCCGGTCGCCCTGGGCGAACAGGGGCTCGCCCGCCACGAGGCTGCGCTCGCGCAGGGCCTGGGCCAACGCGGACTTGCTCGCGGGTTCGAGGCCCTCGAAGAGGCCGAGGTCGTCGAGCTGAGCGGGTGTCATGCCGCACCTCCCTTGGTCCCACCGACCAGGCCCAGGAGCCGCCGCCAAGCGCTCTCCTTGCGAGTCGATCCCAGCGGCGACACCACGCTCGGCGCCCGCGTCTCGCCTCGCCACTCCATCTCGATCAGCTCGTTGGTGTCACGCAAGCGCTCGCACATCATGAGGCCGACGTTGCGCAGCAGCTTGTAGGCGCCGGCGTGCCCGGCCTCGCGCAGTCGGTGGAAGGCCGGGCCGTTGAGCACGATGATGTCCGCCGGATCGACGACCGAGAGCCGCAGCGTGCGGGGCTCCGGCCGGACCAAGCACAGCTCGCCGACCACCGCCCCACAGCCGAGCCGGACCACCTCGCGCGGGGCCTCGCCCTCGACCGGCAGCGTCAGGGCACACACGCCCTTCTTCACGATGTAGGCGCCGTCCGGCTTGTCCCCCACCTCGAAGATCACGTGACCCGGCTCCGAGTAGGTCTCGAGGCCCATGATCTGGAAGAGGTCGCCGATCTCGTGCGTGTCGAGCCCGGCGAAGAGGGGGAGCGTCCTGAGGTAGTCGATGACCGCGTGCGACATGGTGGTGACCGGTATCCTCCGTCCGGTGGGCAGCCTACCGCACGGCATGCGGCGTGGGTAGCGGCGAAGCGCGCGGCCCGTCGCGCGTGGGCGAGGACCTCGCCCTCGCCCTCGGCCCACGCTCAGCCTCCGGTCAGGTTCCGCTCGATCATCGCCCGCCACGCGTCGGGCATGGCCCAAACGGTCAGGGCGACGAGGCCGACCCCGAAGAGCGCCACGCACACGGACAGGATGACTTGCTGCTTCACCCATGCGCCGGGCTCGCGGTCGGTGGGCACCAGCGCGCGCGCACCCTCCGCCGGCGCGGGCGCCTTCGGGTCGACTGGGCGCAGGCGGTTGCGCAGCGCGTGCATGGGCCGGCCGGCGAAGCCGCCCTCGGACCAGTGGCCGCGGATCGAGACGGCGTCGCCCTCGATCGGCCAGGGCTCGTCCACCGCGATCATCATGTAGATCCGCGGGGCGTCGGGTGGGGCCTGGGCGCCGAGGGCCGAGAGCGGCACGAAGCAGGCGTTGCGGGCCTCGGGCTTGCCCAGCCGCAGCGCCCGCGAGGGCCAGACGCGCGCCTCGATCTCGACCCAAGGCGCGGCCTCGGCGGGGGCGAGCTCAAGATCGGGGAAGAGCACCGGCTGCACGGGGCCGCGCCACCGGCGAAAGCGTGGGA
>CALBMW010000600.1 GCA_937896275.1 uncultured Myxococcales bacterium | reverse complement strand
GCCCAAGCCCAGGTAGACGTCGATCGGACCGAGCCTCAGCGCGTAGGTCACCTGGCCGCCGACGTCGAGCTGCAGCACCTTGTCGGCCACGAGGTCGGCGCCGTTCGCGCTGCCGACGCGCCCCCCCGCGTCGTCGAAGACCGACACGCCCAGCTCGAAGGTCACCTCGACGTGCCCCCCGCGCACACCGACTGCGAGCGCGGCCCCATGCGTGACGTGGTCGACGCGCAGATCGGCGTCGGTGAGCGTCGCATCGTCGGGCAGGCCCAGGGGCGATGGCCCATCGTCGGTCGAGGACGTGCTCCGCGACAGCGCGAAGTCATCGGGCCGCCACTTGGCCCACAGGTAGCCCACGCGAAGCACGACGCCCTCGCGCGGATCGGGCGGGGCCGGGCCGGGGTCGACCGCCGCGATCTCGGGCACGGGCTCGGGCTCGGCCGTCAACGCGACCGCCTCGTCCGCCTCGACCTCGAACGAGGTCTCCCAGTCTTCGTAGCCCGCCGCCTTGCACACCACCTCGTACTCACCGGGTGCCAGCTCGACCTCGACCGGCCGGCCGGGCGTCGGCTGCCCGGGCAACTCGACCGCGCTCAGCCTGCACTGCACCTGACCGACGGTCGTGCCCAGCGAGAGGCGCGCGCGCCGCTGAGCGAGGTCGACCTGCGTGTGGGCGGTCTCGCCCTCACGCACCGACACTGTGGCTTCATAGGGCTCACGACCGGCGTGCGTGACGCGCAGCCGATGCGGGCCCACCAGCACCCGGTCCAGCCGAGTCGGGGTCTCGCCCATGGGCCGGCCGTCGAGCGTCACGCGCGCGTCGTCGGGGTTGCTGTCGATCCTCAGCCTGCCGTAGACGCCCGCGAGCACCTCGTACACCTTCGTCGCCGTGGCGGCCCTCACCTGCACTGTACGAATCACGTCGGCGTGGCCGAGCAGGGTCAGGCGCACCTGCAGGGTGCCGACGGGCACGGTGTCGATCCGCGTCGGGCTCACGTGGGGGTGTGCGACGCCATCGATGAAGACCTGCGCGCCTTCGGGTCGCGTGGTGACGACCAGCGCGCCCGTGGCCGGCGCGTCGGCGACGCGGACAGGCTCGGGGCGGGCGAGCGCCGCGAACAGCCGCTCCGACGTCCGCTCCAAGGGTTCGACCAGCGCGTCGATGTCGGGGGCGCGAGCCTGCTCTCCGCTCAGCAGGACGCCGCCGCGCGTCGCGTGCAGCTTGAGCGACACCGTCAGCGACTGTCCGAAGCGGAGCACCTCGCCGGTCGCCACGAAGTCCGCGCCCAGGTTCCGGCCGGTCTCGACCTCGCAGTCCCCGACGCACCCCGCCAGATCGGTGCCGGGCGGCAACAGGCCGATCATGTTCTCGCGGGTCATCACGCGGAAGGCGCCTCGGGGCAACACGCGCAGCGCCGCCGCGCGCATGATGTCGGCCAGGTGACGCGCCTCGTCCGGCGTCAGATCCGCGTTCTCTCGAATCTCGAGGACCGCGATCAGGTCTCCCGTCGGCGCCCCGAGCGCGGGGCCGATCAGGCCGAGCAAGCTGATGATGAGGAGTGCCCGCACGGCGGCAGTCTGGCACAGGCGCTGCGCTGTGGCCATGGCGTACGACGGTCAGTCCTCTTCCGCCCAGCCGCCGCGACTCGGCGCGGGCCGTCACATCCGCGTGTCGGCACCGGAGGCACCAGTTCGCGCGCGAGCTCGCCGCTTCTCACGATCGCGGTCGTCGTGATCCTCGTGGAAGCAACGACCTCTGGGACAGGGTCGCGCTTCTCGATGGTGGCGCCGTTCTGCGCCGTCGACTGCTAGCCTCCGCGCCGGAGCAGCGGTCACGGGCCTGTGCCAAGCTCGGCGGGATCCGGGCGGCCAAGACCCACTGCGAGGCTGCGCTGGCCCACCTGCCCCTCTGCAGCGATCAACAGGCTCGCGAGCGCCGCCCCGCGGCGGTAATCCAGCGGGTGGCTGACGCGCTAACCTTCGCAGTCGACATCGACGATCAATCTGCGACGACGATGGCGGAGTGCCGAAGGACTCTCACTCCGGGCCGCCCGGCCACTGGACGCCGGCCTGCTACCCGAACGCGGAGGCTTGGTGTCAACACACCGACGTCCACTCTCGGTCGCAGTCGCTTCGACGGAGTCAAGGCGACCGCAACCGCATGTCAGCTTCGGCCCAGGTCCAAAGGACCAATCGCGGCTTCGGCAACCGGCCCGTGGACCGCGACCGAGTCAAGGGATCGATCGGGCCACGCGGAAGCCCAGATGGCCAGGGCTGACTCCGGGCGAGCGACTCCGCCGGCGCGTCGCCCGCAGGCCGTAGGCGAGCGTGTCCCAGGCGCCGCCCCGATAGACTTGGTTCAGGGTCGCGTCAATGCGGGCGCTGCCGTCCAGCGGTGCATCATCGTACGGCCCGTAGGAGTCAGCCACCCACTCCCAGACGTTCCCCGCCATGTCGCAAACGCCTTGCGCCGTGTTGCCTGCCGGCTTCGAGCA
>CALBMW010000599.1 GCA_937896275.1 uncultured Myxococcales bacterium | reverse complement strand
CATGATCGATGGTGGGCCCCCCCCGCCCGGGCCACGTCAGTCGGTCGTGCCACAGGCGATAGGCGGCCAGCCCGGCGGCGGCGGCGATCGAGGCCGCGATGACGGGCTCGACCACGCTGGGCGCGAGCGTGATGATCCCGGTCGCGCCCAGCGCGAGCGTGACGCTGTGGGCCACGGTGAAGCTGGTCACGATGAGCAAGAGGCGGCGCAGCCGAGCGCAGCCCAGCACCAGCGCGAGCAGGAACGCGAGGTGGTCCCAGCCGGTGAGCATGTGGGTGACGCCCAGGAGGAAGAAATCAGCGGCTTGGGGTGAGTCAGCGGCGCTGGCGCTGAGCGCGGCGCTGGGGGTGGCGCGGCCGAGGGCCAGCAGGTGGGTCGCGCCGCCCTCGGGCCCGGCCGAGCCGAGCAGCTTCAGGTCGAGCGCGGTCCGCGATGCGGCGAGCCAGTGGACCGTCAGCGGCCGGTCACCGCGGCAGCGGGCGGTCGCCGTGATCGTGATCCCGCGCACGCCCGCGGGCACCCACGCCACGGCCTCCCAGGGGCAAGCCTCGGGGTCGACGACCGTCAGCCAGTGGCCCAGCTGGGCGGCCGCGTCGGCGTCCAGCCGGTCGTCGAGCGCGCCGGGCGCGGCGTCCTCGGCGAGCCCCAGGAGCTCGGCGGCGTCCACCCGTGCCAGCTTGAGGGTGGCCGACACCGCGCCGTCCGCGGCGACGATGAACGTCCCTTTGGCCTCGCCGGTGTCGTGGGCGTGGGCCGAGGTGGCGAACAGCGCGAGGATGAGCCAGGCGCGCACGTTCAGAACGTCTTTCTGACCAGACTGTCGAGCTTCACCGAGGTCCCGGCGCCGGTCTTCAGCTTGGGGTCGGGCTGGGCCGGCGGCGCGACCCGCGGGCGGCTCCACTTATCCGCGGGGCTCGGGTCGCGCAGGGCCACGACGGCCCCATCCTTGAACTCGAAGCGCAGGGCCTTCTCGAAGTCCGCGGTGAGCTCGACGAGCGTGGCCTCGAAGGTCACCACGCAGCGATCCTTGCCTTTGCAGTCGCCGGCGAACTTGGCCCACTCCGCCGGGGCGAAGGTGACCAGCGGCAGGGTCCCGCCCAGCGCCTTGCGGCCCGGCAGATCATAGGGCCACACCATCAAGCCGCAGGTGTGCTTTGCCTCGACACACAGGCTCGCCAGCGCCAGCCCGGTCCAACGCAGGCGCCGCCCCTGCCAGCCCTTGACCAGCGCGGCGAGCGCGCCCTCCCGGGACCCGGGCTCCAGGTTCTTGAGGACCGTGATCCAGGCCTCCGCGAACTGCGCGGGCGTGCGGGGGTCGACCTTCGTCGTGCTGGGCGACGCCGCGGGCGACGCTGCGAGCGCCGCGGGCTCGGTGCTCGGCGCGGCGGGCGCTGGCCCCTTGCAGCCGCACAGCAGCGTGACGAGGGCTGTGACGAACCACCTCATGGGGCCTCCAATCCGGCCAGCGCGCCCTGGATCTCGGGCGCCAGCACGGGGTCGAACTTCGGGTTCAGGGCCAAGGCCTTCTGCAGGTGGGCCTTCGCGTTCGGCTTGTCGCCCTGCGCGAGGGCGATCAGGCCCGCGTGGGCCCACAACATCGGGTGCGGGGTCTGCAGCCGGAGCGCGTTCGCCATGTGTTTGGCCGCCTCGCCGGGCCGCCCCGCGCGCAACAGCGCGAAGGCCAACGCGTCCTCGGCGAAGAGGTCGCCGCGGGCCTTCATGTCCACCTCGGCCAGCTCGACGGCGCGCCCGGGGCTGAGCCGGCGGGTCGCCAGGTACAGCGCGGCCGAGCGCGGGTCGTCGAAGTCCTCGGGGGTGGCGAGCATGGCCTCGATCCGAGCGGCCTGGGCGGTGTCGCCCGCCGCCCGATGGAGGGCCGCCAGCCACGCGAACACGGGCTCCGAGCGGCGCGCCGCGACGGAGGCCTTCAGGTCGGCGATGGCGCCGGGCAGGTCGCCCTGGGCCCACCGCACGCGGCCTCGTCCAAACAGGCACGGGCCATGGTCGGGTTTGACCACGAGCCCCTTGGAGAACGCGATCTCGGCGGTGACCAGGTCGCCCTTCAGCCAGAAGACCTCGCCGATCTCCGACGCCAGCCACGCCCGCGTCTCGGGCGCAGCGCCGGTGGTGCCCGCGCCCGCCGACTCCCACATCTCGAGCGCGCCCTCGACGTCGTCGTTGAGCCATCGCAGCCAGGCGATGCGGGTGAAGGCGGGCAGCGCCGGGCGCCGGTCGATCATATTCTGGTAGGACTCGGCGGCCGCGTCGTAGGCCCCCAACTCGAGCTGCGCGTCCCCCAGCAGGCCCCACCCGTCGGGGTCCTTGGGGTCCAGCTTCACGAGCTGGTCGGCGACCGTCTTCATGTCCGCGAAGCGATGGGCGTTGCGGTGGACCAGCGCGCGGATCCGCAGCGCCCCGCGCGCGCCCGGCTGCAGCGCGAGCGCCTTCTTCGCGGCGTCCTCGGCCCGGCCGTAGAGGTTCTCGGACTGCGCGTCGCGCGCCTTGCGCACCCACGCCTCGCCCAACGCGACCCAGCGGTCGACCTCGCCGGGGAGCGTCCGAACCAGCGCCTGGGCGTCGCGGACGGACACGTCGACCGGCGCGTCACCGGGCAGCGTCTCGAGCGCCGCGTTGCCGAGCGTGACCGCGGGGGCGGTCGGCTTCGGGGGGCTGGCGGCCGGCGTCGTAGGCGACGCGTTGCACCCACAGATCCCCAGCACGATGCTGTAGAGCACGACTCGCATTCAGACTCCGGCGGCGTGGTTGAGGGACGGTATCGCGATGGGCGACCCCGTCGGAGAAGTTTCGTCGACGGAGCGGCGACGGCTCAGTGGCTGTGGGTGAAGCCCTCGTGCGGGGTGCCCAGGAACGGGAACGTGGGCAGGTAGTCCACGTCGTTCTCGTCCACGCCGTCGTTGAGCGCGTTGTTCGGGAACAGGTCCCCGAACGCGCCGCCGCCGGCGGTGGGCTCGCCCGACAGGATGCCGCCGCCGACCACGCGCTCGAGGATGTCGACCACGTCGTCGCCCGGCCGCCGCCCGTTGGGGAAGCCGGCGACGTCGCCGCCGATGACCCCCAGGCTGGCCTCATCGCCCGGCGCGGCCGCCGGGATCGACACGTTCAGGCGCAGCAGGTCGGCGGGCTGCAGGTCATCGCGGCTGGTGAGCGCCCCCGGGAGGAAGCTGATGACCGCGACCATGTCGGTGCGCGGGGCCGGCGGCACCTCGAGCCCGTGGACCGCGGCCAACAGCCGCGAGAGCTCGGGGTCGACGACGAAGCCGGCGATGTTGCCCAGGTCCTGAGACGGGTGGCTGCGGTTGAACTGGTCCTTGAAGCCCAAGGGCACCACGACCTCGTTGATGAGCGGGAGGCCCAGGCGCGAGACCTGGATCCAGGGCCCGAAGTCGCGCGGGTCGGCGCGGCGACGGAGCACCCGGTGCTTACGCCGGCTGGCGGTGGTCCACATGCCCAAGACGGCGTTGGGGCCGCCCAGGTTGGCGCCGAAGACCGGCTCGCCGCCGTCGGCGGTCAGCATGGTCACGGGCAGCTCGATGCCGAGCGTGGAGACGTTGAAGCCCGCGGTGCCGTCCGGCGCGCTGCCGTCGCCCAAGCCCGCGGTGCGGCTGATGTTGAGCAGGTCGAAGATCGCGTTGATGTCGAGGTAGAAGCCCTCGTCACGGGGGCCGGCGAACATCTTCACCGGGCCCGCCGAGTTCACGGCCGCGGCGGCGACCGCCTCGTAGGCCGCCTGGTCCCCGTTGGAGCGGGGCCCGATCCGAGCCGGCGCCACGGGCACGTCCCGGGCCATGACCGAGTTGCTGCGGCGCCCGTTGGCGTCCACGTCGACGCGCGTCAGCGTGTAGGTCTGGCGCACGTTGAGCCCGGCCGCATCCGGCGCGTCGATCAAGCCGGTGTTGTAGAGGAACGTCTCACCGTTGTTGACCACGGTGCGAAAGCGGAACTGGAAGACGATGTCCTCCACCGCGTCGCCCGTGTTGTCCACGTTGATCTCGTACAGCACCGAGTCCGAGAAGTTGAAGTAGTTGGGCCCGCCGGCGGGCTCCTGGAACGGGATGTAGTTGGCCAGCAGCGTCACCCGCGCGCCGTTGCCGGGCGCCGGGCCGTCGGGGCTGATGAACATGTAGACGTCGGTCGAATCCGCGGTCGGATCCTGGGCGATCAGCGGCGCCTCACGGTGGCTGGAGGCGAAGCTGAGGGACGGGACGAGCGCGGCCACCAGCAGGGCTTGGGTCGACTTTGAGAGCGACATTTGAAGGACTCCTTGGTGGCGGCTCACTGGCCGTTGTTCCCGATGATGGTGTCGAAGCCAACGTCCGCGTTCGCGGCGAAGTTGTCGGCGGAGGCGGGGTTCAACGCCCCGTTGTTGGTGACGTAGAGATCCAGGCCCACAAAAAGCGCGTCCAGGACCCGGGCGATCACGAGCCCGGGGTTGGCGTTCAGCGCGAAGTCGCCGCCGACAAACGAGCCGTCGACGATGGAGAAGGTCAACAGGCCGTTGTTGTCCCCGATGTAGGCGTCCTGGCCCACGAACGAGGGCAACAGGGTGGCGGGCAACGCCGCGTCGCTGCCGGTGCTTACGATGAACGCGTCGCCCACGTGAGCCAACGCGCCGAGCCGCACGTCGTCCAGCTGTGGCGCCCAGCCAAGGTGGAAGTAGCCGTCCACGAAGCTGAGGTCACCGAGCCGGAGGTCGGTCAGGCCGAGGTTGTCGTCGATGTCCACGCTGCCGTTGACCCGCGTCAGACCCCCGAGGTCGATGCCCTCGAGCCCGGGGTTGCTGCTGATCTCGATGTTGCCTTCCACCGCGGTGAGGTCCCGCAGGTCCAGATCGACAATATCGGCCCCGATCACGATGAGGTCGCCTTCGATTCGGTCCACGCCGTCCAGCGCGTCCGCGTCGTCCTGGTTGGCGACGATCGCGTCCCCCTCACGCACAGGCGCCGCGCCATTGCAGATGTACTCGGCGTCGCCATCGCGCTCGCCCTCTTGCAGTTGGCCATCGTCGTTCTCGTCGAGGCCCCGGAAGATCGCGACGCCGCCGTTGGGGCAGTTGGCCCCCGCCGGCTCCGCGAGGATGTCGAGCAGCGCGGTCCCGCCGTCGTCGCCGTCATCCCCATCGGTCCCGTCCTGGCCATCGTTGCCATCGTCGCCGTCTTGGCCGTCG
>CALBMW010000598.1 GCA_937896275.1 uncultured Myxococcales bacterium | reverse complement strand
AGCGACCCGACCGCCTCGTCCACCCACTCGTGCTGATAGCCCGTGTCGGGCTCGTGGGGCGAGGACCAGCCGAACATCTGGTCGCGCATGGGCTCGGGCAGGGCCTTGCCATAGACCGAGAAGCCCTGGATGCCCTCACAGTGCGTCAGCACGACGTAGATCGGTACGAGCACGCCGAGGTTCTGCTGCACGTCGAAGATGCGCTCGGCGATCGCCTCTGCCCGGCGCACCAGCAGCGTCTTCTCGTCGGGCGTCTTGGCCGTCAGCTTTCGGGCGTCGACGCACAGCACGAGCCCGTCGAGCGGCCGCTTGCGACGGTTCTCGCGCAGGGCCTCGAGCGCGGCCTTCCAGCCCGTCGATCCGCTGCTGCCGCCGCCCCGGCGGAAGAGGCGCGAGAAGAAGCCACGCTTGGCCGCCCGACCCGCCGCCGGGCCATCGGCGACGCCGCCGAAGTGGGCGTCGGCGAAGTCGATCACGACCGCGTCGTTGAAGAACCACCAATTGTTGGCGCCGGGTGGCTCCAGCCCGAAGGTGTTGGGGCTGCCGGGGCGAGCCGTGAGCCCGCAGTCGATCAGCAACTCGGACTTGTCGGTCCCGGGTCCGCCGATCAGGGCGAACCACGGCATCCGGTAGATCGCGTCGGCGCCCCGCAGCATCTGCGAGAGGTCGCGCGTCGCTCGAGCGAACGAGCGCTTGACCGCCGCGCCCGACTGCCCGCCCGACGCCTGCTCGGGCGGCGGCGCCGACTTCTTCTCGCGCTTCTTCGCCTTGGCCAAGAGCTCAGTTCCTCGGGTCCGTCATAGCGGACCCTTCGTTCTGCAGTGTCACCTGATCGACCACGTCGCGGATCGACGCGGTCTGCTGGTGCCACGACAGATGCGCCAGTCCGAGGTAGCCCAGGATCAACACGACCAACAGGCGCACGTAGACGCGATGATCGGGCATCTTCTGGTCGGGTTCGGTGGTGATCGTGTGTGCGTAGGCGTCGGGGAACATCGGCTTCGCGGCGTCGAGGCCCCCGGATTGCCCCAGACCCACGAAATAGAGGAGCCGCTCGCGGTAGCTGGCCAGCTCGGCCTCCTCCTCCCCCCGCAAGCGGCCCTTGAAGCCGAGCAGCAAGGCGACGAGGAAGGCCATGGCGACCTCCTCCTTCGACTTGTCGCGCGAGGCGAGCAGCTCGTCGATGCGGTCGAAGAACGCGGCGCCCGCGCGCTGGGTGCCGAAGACCTGCTTCTCGAGCAGGTTGGTGAGCCAGCGGGCGCGGCCGGGCCACTCGGCCTTCATGTGCAGGAAGGCGTCGTCGGCGAGGGCCACCATGACGTAGCGCATGGCATCGTAGAGGTGGTAGCCCGCCTCGTCGGGCGACTCGCCCATGGTGCGGAGCTGCTCGTCCATGAAGGACCGCAGCTCACCCTGGACGCGCTCCACCGAGACGTCCGCGTTGGGCAGCTCGATCTCGGCCTTGAGCTTGACGATGACCCCATAGAAGTCACGAAGCTTGTTCAGCAGAGACGAGCGGCTGAGCTGAGCTGCGTTCACGCGGTGCTCCCCGTCTGCATGACGTCGATCTGCCGGCGCATCGCCGTCTCCGGTTCCGCGGTCAAGCGGCGTTCTGCACGTAGAGCACGACACGGGTCGGGGCGCTGTCGCTCGGTCCGTGCAGAGGGTTGTAGACGTGGACGGTCTCGCCCGGCTCGATGCGGCGAAGGCCCTCGTCCAGGGTGTACAGGATGGTCCCCGGGCGCCGGCGCAGACCCTCGTGCTGGTCGTCCCTGATTCGCTTCGCGCCGACGTCGCGATTCTTGCTCATCGACTCGATGTGACTGTCCGTGCCGATGTAGCAGTTCTCGGCCCACGCGATGATCTCCGGCGTCGGCTGGCCGAGGAAGCCGAGGACCAGCTTGCGCCCGACCCACTCCTCGCGGAACGGCATCGTGAAGTTGTGGCCCTCACCGTCGAAGCGATACTCGGTGAAGTTCTCCTGCACGCCCAGATCGATGGCGCTCTGCAGGCCCGCCGCCACCGAGCTGAAGATCTCGATGATGTTGTCGTGGTCGTAGCGCGGGTAGCGCGGGATCTCGTCGATGGTGCCCACGGTCGCCACCTGGACGCTCAGCGTGCACAGCGCCACGTAGATGTCGTAGGGGTGAACCTGCCCGCTCTCGATGTGCGCCTCGAAGGCCGGCAGCGCGGCCATCAGGCTGCTGAGCTGCCTCTCGAAGCGGGGGCGGTTGGCGCTGCCGACGGGCGATCGGATCATCTCGAGCAGATAGCTCGACTTGCCGCGCACCTTGCGGGCGACGTCCTGGCACAGCTCCATGAGCGACGTCAGGAAGCGGGCGTCGTGCGTCTTGAAGTGGGGCGGCACGAAGTCCGTGAGGCGGAACGCGGAGTCGGAGTACTCGACCTCGGCGATCGGCAACCGCACCTGGCCGCCGGTGCCGGCCTCCGTGGCGGCCAACTTCAGGTTGGGCCGGAGCCGCGGGATGGTGACGGCGACCTGCCCCTCGTCGGCGTCGGGATCGGCGTCCGCGATGGCGCCGCCGGGATCGACCGTGAACCGGGCCATGGCGCCCTGGCGGTCGGCGACGGAGGCCTCGGGGACGCACAGGTGGATGCGCAAGGGCGCCTTCTCGGCGTCCGTCTTGAAGGGCAGCAGCTCGAGCTTGGGCGGCGGCGTCGAGACGTAGAGGCCATCGGGCATGATGGCCTGAATGGCCTGCACCCGCAGCACCCGGTTGTCGAGCGCCGCCTCGTCGATCTCCAGGTGGCAGACGCCCCAGTAGAAGGGCCTCGCCATGCTCGCGAGATAGTGCAGCATGGTCTCGAAGCGCTGCGACTGCTGCTGGAAATGCTGCGGTGAGAGCAGCATGCCCTCGTGCCAGCGCAAACCATCGGGGATCGCCGTCGGGCTCCTCACAGCGTCGTTTTCCTCACAGCGTCGTTTTCCTCACAGCGTCGTTTTCCTCACAGCGTCGTATTCCTCACAGCGTCGTTTTCCTCAGCGCGTCGCTCTCGCGGCATCGTGACTCGCGGCGTCGTCCTCGGGCCGTCAACCTCGCGGCGTCGGCCTCGAGCCGTCACCTGCGCGGCGTCGTCGCCGCGCCTCGACGGACCCGAGGCCCGGTGGGTCGCGCGGTCGGCACACGTGCGGCCTTCGCCGGCCGGTCCGCCACTCACTCGTCGTCCGACCGGCGGTCGACGACCGCGAAGTCCGTGCTGCCGAGGACCACGAGGATGCGCTTCTCCGGGTTGAACCGATTTCGATGCTGCCCCTCGCTGAGGTAGTCGGCGAAGACCAACCCGGTGGCCGGTCGACCCTGCAGCTCGAAGTTTGTCTCCTTGATTCGTTGACCTGGCATCACTTCCCAGCTCAGCAGGTCGAAGTCCGTGCGCTCCGGGTTGTCACGCTGCCGCTGCTCGGCCTGCTCGAACCACTCGCCCGCCGACAGCTTCGACAGGTCCCGGAACACGGAGTCCTCGTAGACGACCAGGATCGCGATCGCCACGGGCGAGTCGCTGTTGGCGGCGGGCTCGGCCTCGACCGATACGCGCAACCGTTCCGGTCCGCTCGAGCCGCATCCGGCCAGGAGGGCAGCCACAATTCCGAGCCAAAGGTATCCTTGGCGCACACGTACCCACACTTCAGAACACATGTAGGACCTTGCTGGTCCGAGCGCCGCGACCACCCCCCGGGGACCACGGCACCGCCATTAAAGGCCCCCATACCTCACCTGTCAAAAGATATCCGGACATGAGTCGCGGCAGCGGGCGCCGAGGCTGGGTCCCTGTAAAGTCTGATGAATTGAACCTCGACGGGATGGGCCCGGCAGTGTTATCCGGCAACGCGGGGGGCCGTCCACCGGCCGCATGTTGATTCGGTCCTCGTCACTACCGTTGAATGAGGCCGCACGTCCAATGAGGGGCCTTGTGGATGTGGGACAAGATGAACCGCGCTGCGACCGGAGTGTCGCTCGGCGTGGCGGTGTGCATCGTCGCGATGGGCTGCGGCCCAACTGGGCCCACGCGGCTCAAGATGAAGTTCGACGTCTCGCGTAAGGCGAACGACGACAACCCGGTCCAAGTGGACGTGGTCGTGGCCTACGACCCGGAGCTCGTCGACGAGCTCGATCGCCTGACCGCCAAGGAGTGGTTCGCGCAGCGCGATCAGCGCCTGCGCAACAACCCCGGGCAGCAGGCCTTCAACTCGTGGCGGTGGGAGCTGACGCCCGGCATCGAGGTGCCGAGCATCGAGCTGCCCCTCCCGGGCGTGCCAGGGCAAGGGCTGCTGTTCGCCGACTACTTCTCGCGCGGCAAGCACAGCGCGCGCTTCGATCCGCGCCTCGCGCAGACGGTGCAGTTCAGGCACGACGCCTTCCGCCTCGTGCCGGGCAAGCCGAACGAGCCCGAGTCCGCGGGCTGGCGACCGCCGGTCGGTTGGTCGACGCTGGGCGTGGGGGCCGTCGGCATCGGGCTGGGCATCATGTTCACCGTCTTCGCCTCTGACGCGGCTGACCAGACCCAGGGCCTGCGGCCGAAGGACGCCGCCCGCCACCGGCAATTGGTCAACGACTTCGAGGATTACGAGTTGGGCCTGATCATCAGCTACAGCGTGGGGGCAGCGCTGATGCTCGCCGGCTCCGCGATTCTCCTCTGGCCGGAGTCGAACGAGTCGCCCTTCCGAGAGATCCCCGACTCCGACTCCAGCGCGAACGCAACGGCGGTGCCATGGTGAAGCGCCTCAAGGTCTTGTTCCTCTGCTGCTTCGCGGCGGGCAGCGTGTCGTGCTCGGAGACCGAGTCGATCGGCCCCTGCGTGCAGCGCGACGACTGCCCGTCGGGGTTCCAGTGCGTGCCACAGAGCGGGAAGTGCGTCCCGACAGATCCCTGCGCCGCGGGCATCTACAACGCGGACAACCTGCCGGCGCTGTTCGACGCGGCAGAGGGCACCTTCGGGCGCCCGCCGGTCCGGCGCGTGTTGGGGGCCGAGGACGGCATCAACATCGACGTGGGCAACGGCGACGACCGCGGCCTGCGCATCACCACGAGCGGAGCGGCCCGCATCTTCGAGGTCGACTTCAGTCGGCCCGACCAGCTGCAGACCTCGGTCTACCTCGAGGCCAACCTGCGACTCGACGGTGGCGGCACCGAGTGCACCGCCGTCCTCGACCTTTGGGTCGACGTCAACAAGCGAGCCGCGTACTGCATCGGCGGCGGCAAGGTGGGCATCCCGACCGGGCGCGGCAGCACCAACGAGCTGCCCGAGGACTTCGCCGAGTTCGCCTTCGACGAGCCGCACACCTACCGCATCGTCTACCGCCCGCTGACGACCGCCGCGCCCGGGGAGGACGGGACGGCAGATCCGGCGGCGGTGACCGGCGAGGAGTTCTTCGAGCTCTGGATCGACGAGCGGAAGGTGCTGACCAACCAGCTGCGCGACTTCCAGGGCGTCGACCTCTACCGCGACGCCGGCCAGCAAGGTTTCCGGCCGGAGGGGGCCCCGCTGGCCCGCTTCGGCGTGGCTTCGAGCGGCGTCGCGATCTTCGACTGGGTGCGGTGGGGCTGCCAGCCCGACGGCGGCTTCTGCCTGCCACGCGAGGGTCAGCAAGACGACGATCTGCACTGCAGCACCGGCCAGCAGAGCGTCGGCGACTGCCCCGGCGGCGCGGCCCCCTTCGCCGAGCGCTGCGACGGCAACGACAACGACTGCGATGGTCGGCAAGACGAGGACTTCACGCGCGAGTACCTCGACGGGCCTCGGAAGAGCCTCGAGATCATCAACGCCGGCCAGCGCTTCGTGTACTTCCTCGATGACTTCTGCACGCTCGGCATCTGCGAGAACGTGCCGGTGGTGTGCTCGCCCGACGGCCGGGGCCTGATGTGCGACACGTTGGCGGCCCGCGGCGACGAGGACTGCGACGACCTCGACAACGACTGCGATGGCGTGGTCGACGAGAACTTCAAGCGGACGGCCCCCAATGGGACGGTCGATCTGTTCAGCGCGCCCTTCATCGATCCCGGCAGCGCCATGGCGGTGGGCCTCGGCGAGCCCTGCGGGACGGGCGCCTGCGCCGGCGGCAGCGTGGTCTGCACGAACAGCGTGGCGGGGTGCAGCAACCCGCCGTCGGAGGCGGACGTGTGCGGCGACGGCGTCGACAACGACTGCGATGGTCAGATCGACAACCCGAGCGAGCACGACCGCGACGGCGACGGCTTCCAAGGCTGCCCGCCCTGCCTCGCGCTGCGCAACGGCCAGGCGCCGCCCGAGGGGCAGCCCCTCCCCAACTGCGACTTCAGCATCCCGCTCGATTGTGTCGACGATCCGGCCATGGCCGTGGCGGCGGCGGTGAACCCCGACGCCGACGAGGTGTGCGACCAGCTCGACAACGACTGCGACAGCAACGTCGACGAGGGCTTCGACAAGGACGGCGACGGCTACTACCTGTGCGGACGCCCCTGCGGCGTCCTGGCCGAGCTGCTGGGGGAAGACGAGCCCTGCAACGAGACGCCGGACTGCCAAGACGACGACCGCGACGTGCGGCCGAACGCCCAAGAGATCTGCGACCTGCGCGACAACGACTGTGACGGGCGCTCCGACGAGGGTTTCTCGTTCGAGGAGAACGGCGAGCGCTTCTACGACGACGACGAGGCCTGCGGCACCTGCGACGTCAGCTGCGTGGTGCTCTCGATGCAGTTCAACTTCGAGCCCGCGTGTCGCAACGTCGCGCCGGCGGGCTCGCGCCCCGAGTACGAGTGCAGCGGCGACTGCCTGCGGGGCTTCGTCGACGTCACGCAGGACGAGCCGGGCTGCGAGTGCGAGATCAACCTCCCCGCCACCTGCGACGACGGCCTCGCGTCGATCGATCTGAACGGCGATCGGCGATGCGCCGAGGTGTGCAACGGCATCAACGATGACTGCGACGAGCTGTCCGACGAGCCCGCCGATCTGAAGACACCTGCCTGCTACACGGGCTCACCCCAGACGCTCGGCGTGGGCCGCTGCCGGGGCGGCACGCAGGCCTGCATCGACGGCGTCCTGCGCGACGGCTCCGAGAGCGAGAGCCACTGCGTGGGCCAGGTGCTGCCGGGCGAAGAGGTCTGCAACGGCGCCGACGACAACTGCGACGGGCGCACCGACGAGGCGGATCCGGGGCTCAACACGCCCTGCGAGACCCAGCACCCCGGCGTCTGCACGGCGGGCGCCCGGCAGTGCGTGCCCAACCCGCAGTTCGGCGGCGAGCCGCGCCTGACCTGCGTCCCGCTGATCAACCCGCGGACGCGCAACGAGACGTGCAACCTGCTCGATGACGACTGCGACGGCTTCTTCGACGAGGACACGAACGCCGACGGCGACGCCTTCCTGCCCTGCCGGCCCTGCAACGAGGATGAGGTCAACGAGCAGGCCTTCACGAACTCGGCGGGTCAGCGCGTGTGCCCGCGCGACTGCGACGACACCGATCTGACGGTCTTTCCTGGTGCACCGGAGCAGTGCAACGCCAAGGACGACAACTGCCTCAACGGGGTCGACGAGTTCTTCGTGCTGACCCGCGAAGGACGCCCGATCGGTCTGAACGGCCAGTTCGTGGCCCCCGACGACACCGAGTCGCTGGTCTACAACCGCGACGACAACTGCGGGGCCTGCGGGCGCTCGTGCGTCAACGTGCTGTCCAACGTGGTGGCCGCCGCCTGTACCGATCGGGGCAGCTGTGAGGTGCGGCAGTGCCGCGACGGCTTCGAGAACCGCAACGGCCTCGACGAGGACGGCTGCGAGCAGGAGCTCTGCACGGGCGAGCAGGTGGGCGCAGAGGCCGCCGCGCTCGTCGGGCAGCTCTGCGAGAAGCCCATGTACCTCACCGACAACCCCTGCGGGTGCTCGGGCGTGTACGAGTGCGTCGTGAACGTGGACGGGCGGCCGCAGGTGCTGTGCGTGGTGCGCGACGTGGACGACCAGCGCGTGACCGCGCCGACCATCGCGCCCGAACGCTGCGAGCGCCGCAACCGCACCAACGTGGTCGACGAGATCTGCGACGCGGACGACAACAACTGCGACGGCAGCATCGACGAGACCTTCCTCGCGCTCGACGCGCAGGGCCAGCCCATCCTGGTGAACGGCAACCCCGTCTACTCCGACCGCAACCACTGCGGCGCCTGCGGACAGCCCTGCAGCCCGCCCAACGCGGTGCCGCGCTGCAGCCTCGGCGTGTGCCAGGTGGCGTCATGCCAGCCGGGCTTCCTGAACCTGAACGGCAACGACCTCGACGGCTGCGAGCTCGGCTGCACGCCCACGCTCGGCGGTCGCGAGTCCTGCGACGACAACGACAACGACTGCGATGGCAGCGTCGACGAGGACTTCGACTTCCAAATCGACGTCCTCAACTGCGGCAGCTGCGGTGGGGCGTGCGCGTTCGCCAACGCCGATCCCCAGTGCACCGGGGGGCGCTGCGAGATCGGGCTCTGCAACCCCACCCACGACAACTGCGACGGGCGCGACGACAACGGCTGCGAGACGCCGCTCGACACGGTCACCGACTGTGGGAGCTGCCGCCGGGTGTGTCCGGCGCTGCGCAGCAACCTGTGCGACAACGGGGCCTGCCGCTGCGGTCCCCTGCCCCAGTGCAGCGGGCTGACGTCGGTGTGCGACAACACGCAGTGCGTGGAGTGCCTGAACAACGGTCACTGCACGGCCTTCGAGAACGCCGACGGATCGCGTGGCCATCCGGGCGGCAGCTTCTGCATCGACACCGAGTGCAAGCAGTGCAACCCGGTCAACAACTCGGGGTGCTCCGCCGACGGCACCGCCCAGATCTGCGGGGACAACGCCGAGTGTCGCAGCTGTCAGAGCGACGCGGAGTGCGCGGTGCGCGGGATCGACCGCGATCAGTGCGTCTCGGTCGATGGCGTGCGCCGCTGCGTGACCTGCGATCCGCTCGACAACTCGGGTTGCTCCGGCGACACGCCGGTGTGCGACGGCCCGACGCTGGCCTGCCGCGGCTGTCGCAACCGCCCCGACTGTGGAGGCCGCGAGTGTCTCATCGCCATCGGCCAGGTCGAGGGCGTCTGCCAGGGCTGTGATCCGGGGTCCCACACCCCCTGCGCCGGCGCGGCGCCGATCTGCGCAGCGGGTGAGTGCCGCGAGTGCCAGTCCGACAACGAGTGCGCGAACCGCCCGTGGCCCAACAACGAGGTGCGCACTCAGTGCGTCGAGGGTCGCTGCCAGTTCTGCGATCCCACCGCCAACAACGCGGGCTGCCTCGCGAACCAGCTGTGCTGCAACTTCGTCTGCGTGGCGACCGGCGCCAACTCGCAGTGCGAGGCCTGTGGGCGCGCGTGCGACGCGGCGGCCACGAACGTGTGCACGAACCGTCAGTGCCAGTGCGGCGCGAACGCCTCGTGCAGCGGGCAGATGGCCTTCTGCGACGATCCCAACGGGCAGTGCGCGAACTGTCGCGGCGACCAGGACTGCGGCGCGCCGCGGGCCGAGTGCGTCGAGAGCCAGTGCGAGGCCTGCGATCCCTTCGACCAGAACCGCGGCTGCAACGTCGCCAGCGGTCGGCCCGTCTGCGACTCGGACTTCCGGGTGTGCGTCGCCTGCGGTGACGACACGGAGTGCGTGAACAACGCCAACGGCGCTCAGTGCGTGTCGACCGGCGCGTGCAAGAGTTGCGATCCCGCGGACCACGCCGGGTGCAACGCGGCCGGCGTCCGGCCGGTCTGCCGGAACTTCTCGTGCGATCTGTGCGTGCGCGACGAGGAGTGCGCGAGCAACCCCAACGGCAACCTGTGCAAGAACACGGGCGCCTGCGGGACCTGCGTGGCGAACGCCGACTGCAACGGTCACCCGGCGGGCAACCTGTGCGGTCAGGACGGTCAGTGCGGCACCTGCGCGAGCAACAACGACTGCCTCGACCACCCGATCGGCAACGTGTGCACGAACGGACAGTGCGGCCCATGCAACGTGGCGGCGCAGTGCGCGGCTCACCCGGCGGGCACGCAGTGCGTCGGCAACAACTGTCGCGGCTGCGATACCCAGTCCGACCTGCCCTGCGACGGGCCCACGCCCATCTGCAACGGTGGGGACTTCACCTGCCGGGCTTGCAACAACGACGGCGAGTGCGTCCAGCGCCCCGGGAACCAGGATCAGTGCGTGGACGACTTCTGCCGCCTGTGCGATCCGGCGGGCAACGCGGGCTGCAACGATCAGGCGCGCCCCGTCTGCGACGGCACGGCCTTCGTGTGCCGCCCGTGCGCGGCGGACAACGAGTGCCCCAACGGCGGGGAGTGCGTCAGCGGCCAGTGCCGGGCCTGCGATCCGGATGGCCACGCGGGCTGCCTGCCCGATGGGGGGACCCCCATCTGCAGCGCGCAGACGTTTACCTGCGTGCCCTGCTCGGGAGACGCGCAGTGCGCGCAGAGCGTGCGCAACGGCAACCAGTGCGTGGGCGGCTTCTGCGAGGACTGCGACCCGGCCGATCACGCCGGCTGTCGCGGCGACGAGCTGTGCTGCAACGCCGGCAACGGGCCGACGTGCCAAGCCACGGGCGGGGCGGGCGGCGAGCAGTGCGTGGCCTGCAGCACGGCGTGCAACGGGAGCACGACCAGCCAATGCAGCAGCCGGGTGTGCAAGTGCGGCAACAACGCGGCCTGCGGCGGCGCGACCTCATTCTGCGACGACGCGTCGGGCACTTGCGTCGAGTGCACCCAGAACGCTCACTGCGGGCAGGGCCAGTGCGTGGGCGGGAGCTGTCGTCAGTGCAACCCGACCACCAACGCCGGGTGCAACCCGAACCAGCTGTGCTGCGAGAACGGCCAGGGCGTGCCGGAGTGCCAGGGCACCGGGCCCGGCATCGCCGACCAGTGCGCGGCCTGCGGGGTGGCCTGCGATCAGTCGCGGTCGAACGCCTGCGGGAACAGGGTCTGCACCTGCGGCGCCGCGGCGCTGTGCAGTGGCGGGACCCCCCTCTGCAAGGACTCCACGGGCACGTGCCAGCAGTGCCTCGACGACGGCGACTGCGGCAACGGGACGTTGTGCGTGGGCGGATCCTGCCGCCAGTGCGATCCGAACGACAATCGAGGGTGCGGTGCCGGCGGCGCCACGCCCATCTGCGGCGGCAACTTCATGTGCCGCGCGTGCACGGCGGGCAATCCCGGCGACGTGGAGTGCGCCGCCGACGCGCGCAACGGCGACCAGTGCGTGGCGGGCGCCTGCCAGACCTGTGATCCCAGCGGCGACGCGGGCTGCAACGCGGCGTCGACCACGCCGATCTGCAACAACATGTTCCAGTGTGTGACGTGCACCAACAACGCGAGTTGCGAGAACCCCGCCGCCGACACCTGCCTCGCAGACGGGCGCTGCCGCAACTGTGATCCGTCCGACTCCGACGGCTGCCCGGGCCTCTGCAACGCGATGTTCACCTGCCAGCCCTGCGCGCAGCACAGCGACTGCGGAACGCACCTCAACGGCAACATCTGCAACGTGATGACGGGCGCGTGCGGCGCGTGCAACGGGAACGGCAACTGCAATGGCAACCCCTTCGGGACGAACTGCCTCAACCCCGGCGGCGGCGCGGCGCAGCGCTGCGGCTGCGCGGTCAACGGCGACTGCGGCGGCGGCGGCACCTGCAACCAGCAGACGGGCACCTGTGGCTCCTGCACGCTGGACGCGGACTGCAACGGCAACCCCGCCGGCACGCGGTGCGACGGCGGAACCTGCGTGCAGTGCCTCGGCGACGGGGACTGCAATGGACAGCTGTGCAACGTCATGACGCACCTGTGCGGCGCGTGCGCGATGAACGCCGACTGCGCCAACCACCCGGACGGCGCGGTGTGCGACGGCGGGGTCTGCGTCGGCTGCGCGAGCGACGCCGACTGTGGCGGGCAGATTTGTGACGGCAACAACGAGTGCGTCAACTGCGCGAACGCGGGGCAGTGCGCCAACCACCCCAACGGCGACGACTGCAACGTCCAGGTGGGCATCTGTCGCTGCCTCAACGACGCGGACTGCGGCGACCGGGTGTGCGACGTCATGTCCGGCGTCTGCGGGGCGTGCACGGCTCAGCTGCCGTGCACCAACCACCCCAACGGCTCCGAGTGCACGCTGGGGACCGGCGAGTGCGGCTGCAACGGGCCCGAGGACTGCGGGCTCGAGGTTTGCCTGAACACGGGGGCGTGCGGCGTGTGTCAGCAGGGCGCCGACTGCAACGGCCACTCGGCGGGCCCGGACTGTCGAATGGGCGGCGTCTGCGGGTGCGACACCGACACGGATTGCGGCGGCCAGTTCTGCAGCGGGCAGAACACCTGTGCTGCGTGTACCGGGAACCCGGACTGCGCGACCCACCCGAACGGCGACTTCTGCACCGGTGGCGCGACGTGCGGCTGCCAGAATG
>CALBMW010000597.1 GCA_937896275.1 uncultured Myxococcales bacterium | reverse complement strand
CTCCCCGGGTGTCGCGTCCAGCCCGCGCGCGGCGTCGGCGGCCGGCGTCGCGTCCGCCGCGTCGTCCACGCACCCGGCGAGGCCCACGCCCATGACCACGATCAGCAGCCCGGTTGCAGCGCGCATGTCAGTCGAACACCGGCACGGGATCGGCGGGCGGCTCGGGCGGCACCATCTCGTCGGGCACCAATGGGCGTGCGCCCAGCAGGGGCCGCAGCGCGGGCACCTCACCGCTGATCTCCTCCGGCGTCGCCGTGGGGCCGACCATCACCTGCTTCTGCTCGGTGATGGGCCTGATCTCGAGCATCTTCGGGCCGCCGCAGCCCGCCGCGCCCAGCCCCGCGAGGGCGAGCGCCGCGCACCATCGGGATCTGCTCACTTTGACCTCCGGGACTTCTTGCCGCGCCGCTTCGACCGCTTCTTCTTGACGGGTTTGGGCTTGGTGAGCCCCTCCGGATCGGCTCGGTCGAGCCACTGCTGTGCGTCCGGGTCGCGGGGGTTCAACTCCAGCACGCGCCGGAACTGCCGGGCGGCGTTCAACTTGTCGCCCAGCCGGTACAGGACGGCGCCTCGGTTGAAGAACACATCGGGGCCCGCCCCGTTCATGCCGCCCGCTACCTTGAAGTCCTCGTTGGCCCCCGCGAAGTCGCCCGCGCGATACTTGACGACGCCCAGGTTGTATTGCGCGTCGATCTGGTCAGGGCTGAGCCGCTTGACCTCGTGGAAGGCCTTCGCCGCGGCCGCGAGATCGCTGCGCAGGTAGGCGGCCACGCCCTGGTTGAAGTGGAAGTCTGCGTGTTTGGCGCTGAAGACGCCGAAGTTCAGGCCGGCTCGCTCGAGCACGTACTCGGCCTGGGGCGCGATCTCCCAGGCGCGCGCGATGGCCGGCTCCATGTCCATGGCGCGCTGCAGGCGCAGCCAGTCCGCCGCCTCGCGGATGGTGAAGCCCGCGGTGACGGCGAGGATGGCGAAGCGGATGGCGGGCCGGGGCAGGCGGGCTACCAGCCGGTCGAAGGGGTTCTTGTGCCAGCTCATCCAGCGCGCCAGCTTGACGTCGCGGTTGTCGAGGAAGGTCTCGACCTCGAAGTGGCCGGGTTGCGTCTCTTTGACGTAGCGGCTCAGGCGCTGGCTGTCCTCGGCCTCGATGAGCTGCACGGTGCGCAGCACCGCGATGAGGCCGGGATCGTTGGACCAGGCAGCCTTCAGCGGCGTGCCTGCCGGGGGCGTGGGCGCTGCGGCCGTCATGGGGAGAGCCTCGAGGCTCAGCTCGGTGCGCGGCTTGTCCAGGATGATCTGCTGGTTGGGCACCAACACGTAGTCCGCGCCCCCGGGGCCACGGAACACCGCGCCCGCGTCCACCAGCAGCAGGCGCGGCCCCTCGCCGGGCATCTCGACGGTGAGCGTGATGCGATCCACGTCGTCGTCGGGGGTGCCCATGGCCGCCGCGGTGACGGTCGCCCGCGTCGCCCGGTCGGTGGCGGGCTCGAGATCGCGCAGCCGGTCGCCTGCAGCGTCGCCGCGCAGGCTCGGGTCGAGGCGTGACGACAGGCGGTCCACCCGATCGTCGGGCTGCGCCGCCGCCGTCCCAGCCGCCAGCAGCAGTGCCAGCACCAACCGTCCCATCCGGACCCCCGAGCGTCGCGCCGATGCGGGCCAGCATTCCGCTCCGACGGCCAAAACGCAACGCCCGCGGGCGCCACGCGACGCGTCGCGCCGGGGTGGGCGGCGGACCGCGGCTGGATCCCCGACTGCATCTTCCCCAAACTGCCTGCCGCGAGGCAGGATGGGCGTCGGGCTGGCTTCCGGCCAGTCGTCGCCCGACGCCCGGACTGAATCCCAGGAGCACGGCATGCGCAGTTGGAACGGCCTCACGGCGAACCTGGTGACGGCGGTGACGCTGCTGGTGGCGGCCGGGTGTTCGGATGTGCCCGCGAGCAACCCCTTCGACCCGCGCACGCCGGCCGCCCAGCAGGCGACGGGCCGGGTGGCCGGGACGCTCACGCTGCCCGTGGGCTTCGCGTGGGACGAGGCGCGCGCCGACGGCACCGTCGAGCTGCGGGCGGCCCAGGCGCCCGCCGAGGCGGCCTTCACCAGCGCCGTCGACAGCGAGGGCGGCTTCGCCTTCGAGGGCGTCGTCGCCGGCACCTACCTGGTGCTGTTCCGGGTGCCGACGATGGCCGCGGATCCCTTCGCGCTCGTGGTGCCCCAGGGCGAGGGGGTCGCGATCGGTGAGGTGTCGCTGCGCGCGGTCCTGGACGCGGCGATTCAAGGCGTGGCCCGTCGGCGCGGCGCGGGCCCCGACGAGCACGGCGCCATCTTCGTCCAGGCCGTCGGCAAGCCCTTCAACGCGCTGACCAACGCCGATGGCAGCTTCCGCATGGTGGTCACGCAGGGCACGTACACCCTGCGCGCCAGCGCCGACGGGTACGGCAGCGCCGAGCGGGTCATCGAGGTGGTCGCCGGCGAGGACACGCGGATGGTGGAGGCGATCGAGCTGGGCGGCGCGCCGGCGTCGTTGCGCGGCGCGGTCGTCCTGCCGGGCGGCTTCGACGAGCGGAGCCTGGAGGGCCTCGTGGTCGAGCTCTTCGCCCTGGGCGCCGCCGAGCCGACGCGCACCGAGACCGTCTCTCGCGCGAGCGGGGCCGCGGTGAGGTGCCGGTCGTGGGCGGCTTCAGCTTCCCGGACCTCGACGCGGGCACCTGGCGCGTCGTGATCCGGCACGTCAGCTTCCACCCCTATGCCCGTGAGCTGCGCCTGGCGACGGGCGAGCAGGGTGATCTGGGGGCCATCGCTCTCTTCGACGCCAGCCAGGAGGCCCCGGCCCGCATCGTCGGGCGCGCGCTGCTCGCGGGGCAGGGCGAGGACGACAACGGCGGTACGCGGGTCGAGGTGATCGGCACGCCCTACGTCGGGCTCACCGCCAGCGACGGCTCCTATCAGATCCCCGTGGCCCCGGGCCGCTTCCGCGTGCGCTTCGTGCACGCCGGCTATGGCAGCGGCGAGGCCGAGGCGCCCGAGGCGGTGGAAGGCCAGGACGCCCCCATGCCCGACGTCACCCTGGTCGGCACGCCCGGGCGCCTGCGCGGCAGCGTCTCGCTCGAGGCCGGGCTGGCCCCGCCCGACGCGGTGCAGGGCGCGGACGTGCGCTTGGAGCGCGACGGCGAGTCGCACGCCCAGACGCGCCCCGATGCGCGCGGCGTCTTCATCTTCGACGGCATCCCGCCCGGCAGCTACGACCTCGTCGCCTCGCTCGACGGCTTCGTCGATCGCCGCGTGCCCGTCGAGGTCGAGTTCGGGCGCACCACCGACATGGGGCAGGTGCAGCTCGCCGCGGTGACCCTGCGCGTGCGCATCGCCGGGCGCGGCCTGCTCTCCGGCCGCGCCGCCCACGAGGGCATCCAGGTCGCGCTGGTGGGCAGCGATCTGCGGGCCAACACCGACGTGACGGGGGCCTTCGAGCTCGAAGCGCCGCTGCGTCAGGCGCCCTATTCGCTGCGCTTCACGCGCCCCGGCTACAACGCCGAGGAGGCCATCGCGGAGGCGCCCACCGCCGAGCAGGTCGGCGCTCACCTGGCGGATCACGTGGGTGAGGACCAGCCGCCGCCCATCGCGATCGCCCCCGATCCGGTGGACGTGACGCTGGCCGCGCGGCCCGGCAGCATCCGGGGGCGCGTGACCCTGGCGGCCGGCTTCGACGATCCGCAGCTGCTCGCCTCGATCGCGGTGCGGCTGATCGATCTGGACGCGCCGGCGCCCGCGCCGGGCGAACCCGAGGTGGCGCCCGTGGCCGAGGTCGCGCCCGACGCGCGCGGCGACTTCCGCTTCGATGACGTGCAGCCCGGCACCTACGGCATCGAGTTCGGCCTCCCCGACTTCTTCGCCCAGCCGCTGCAGGCCACGCTCGAGCCCGGCGAGAGCATCGTGGTCGCCGGCCGCGTGCTCTCACCCACCGCCGAGGGCGATCGGGCTTTCATTCAGGGCGTCGCGCGGCGAGCGTGCGAGGGCGACTGCGACCACGGCGGCATCCGCGTCGAGGCGCTCAACTTCCCCTTCGTCGCGTTCACCGGGCGCAACGGGAATTACCGCCTCGAGGTCATCGCCCTCGACGACTACACGCTGGTGTTCAGCGCGCCGGGCTACGCCTCCGAGGAGGTGCTCGGCGTGGACGCCGTGGCCGACGACACGACGCCGGTCGATGACGTGACGCTCGCCGCGCGGCCGGGGGCGGTGCGGGCGCTCGTCGCGCTGCGCAGCTATGGCACCGAGGCGCGCCTGGGCCGGGTGGACGCGGCGTTGTGGACCGATCCCCCCGGTCAGGATCCCGTGCGCAGCGGGCGCCCCGACAGTCGCGGCGAGGTGCTCTTCGACGGCGTGCTGCCGGGCGCCTACGCCGTGCGCGTCGATGGCCCCGGCTACCAGCCCCAGGCCCACCGCGTGCTGGTCGGCCCCGGCGAGCAGGTGTCGGCGGGCGCCTTCGATCTGGCGCACGACGCGGGCGCGCCCGAGGCGCCCCGGCTGCGCGGCGTGGTGCGCCTCGACGACGTGGCCGACGCGGCGGGGACCGACGTGCGGGTGCGCATCGCCGAGGACGACCTGGCCTTCGGCGATCCCCTGCGCACGGACGCCGACGGGCGCTTCGAGCTGCCTGCGTCGGCCGACGAGCGCTACCTCGTGACCGTGACGCGCGCGGGCTACGACGCCGTCGATCGCCTGGGTCCGCTGGCGTGGGACGCGGCCGACGCGCGCTTCGAGGACGAGGTCGGCGCGCCGGTCGATCTGACGCTGCGACGGACGCCGCTCCCTGGCACGATGCGCGGCCTCGTCTCGCTCCGCAGCTACGCCACGCCCACGCGCCTGCAGGCCGTCGACGTCGCGCTCTGGGCCGATCCGCCCGGCGGCGCCGCCCTCCGCACGGTCCAACCGGGCGCCAACGGTGAGTTCATCTTCGCCAACGCTCCGCCGGGCGCCTACGAGGTCCGCATCGGGGCGGTCGGCTACGAGCCCCAGGCGCGGCGGGTCACGCTTCAGCCTGCGGGTGACGTGGTGGCCGGCATCTTCGAGCTTGTGCACCAGTCCGAGGGCCCCAGCGCGGTGATCCTGTCGGGCCGTATCACGCTGGCCGCCGCCCAGGAGCACGCCGGCACCACGGTGCGGGTGCGCCTCGTCGGCCCGGACCTGCCCTTCGGCGCGTCCCTGATCACCGACGCCGACGGTCACTTCGAGCTGCCCGCGTCGCCGGCCGAACGCTACACGGTGCAGGTCAGCCGCCCGGGCTACGCCGCGCCCGCGCCGCCCATCGGGCCGTTGAGCTGGTCGGTGGCCCGCGGCCGCTTCGAGGACGACGGCGGTGGCCCCGCCGAGCGGACGCTCGCGCGGACCCCGATCCGCGGACGCGTCCAGGTGGCCGTCGACGTGCTGCCCGCCTGGCTGCCCGCCGCCGAGAAGTACGCTCGCGTGCGCCTCACCGGCCCGGTGTCGGTCACCGAGGAGCCGGTCTTCCCCGGCGGCGGTGGCGTCACCTTCGACGACCTCCCCGAGGGCACCTATCAGGTGAGCGTCGAGCGCCTCGGCTTCGCCGGGACGACGCGGCAGGTGGCGCTCACCTCGGTCGCGCCCACCGCGGATCTGGGCGTCTTGGCCCTGAACCTCGAGAACCTCGCGGCGGCCCGGCTGGATCTGCGCGGTCACGCGCTCGACGCCTGCGACCTGCGCCTGGGCTCGCTCTCGCTGCGCAACGCCGACTTCTCGGGCGTCGTGCTCAGCGGTGACCTGGGGCAGGCGAGCGCGTGCCCGAACGGGCGCGCCGGGCCGCTCGATCTGACCGGCGCCGACTTCAGCGGCGCCGACCTTCGGGGGGCGCGCTTCGCCCGGGCGGCAGGCCAGGACGCGGTCAAGCTGGTGGACGCGCGGCTGGCCAACGCGAGGCTCGAGGCGGTCGATCTGACGGGCGTCAGCGCGGTGGGCGCGGACTTCTTCGGGGCGCAGCTCATCGACGCGACGCTCGCGCAGGCCGATCTGACCCACGCCAACTTCACGGGCGCCGATCTCACGCGCGCCCGCTTCGTGCGGCCGCAGCTCACCAACGGCGCGCCGGTCAGCGATCCGAGGGGCCCTTGGCCGTCGCTCTGGGCCAGCCTGGAGCCGATGCCGGACCTGCCCTGCGACAACGTCGCGCGCCCCACGGTGAACCTGGACGGCGCCGTGATGGCGCGCGCCAACCTGACCGGGGCCTTCTTGCCCGGCGCGATGCTCCGCGGGGTCGACATGGCCGGCGCGCGGATCGTGGACGCCGATCTGCGGCACACGTGCCTCGATCGCGCGCAGCTGACGCTGCTCGACCTGTCGGGCACCGTGCTCGACGGGGCCGACGCCCGCGACGCCGAGTTCACCAGCAGCCTCTTGCGTGGCACCTCGCTGCGCGGCACGACGCTGTCGCGCGCGTCGATGGTCAGCACCGTCATCGACCGCGCCGACGTGCGGCCCTCGCCGCGCGCCGCCTGCGGACAGCTGCGATCCTGGGAGGAGTACGAGGCGGGCGGGGCCTGCACGCGCGACCTGAGCGCCGCGTGCCGCTGCCGCACCTTGCTCGACGGGGCGGCGCTCGACGGCGCCAACCTGGTGGGCACGTCCTTCGAGGGGGTCGATCTGGCCGGGGCGTCGCTGCTGGGCGTGACGCTGGGCCAGGTCGCCGGCGTGGCCTTCGCGCAGCCCCAGTCCTGCCAACCCGGGGCGTACTTCGACTGCCTCCGCGTGGTCGACATCCTCGGCACCTGCGGGATCGCGCTGCCCCCGGAGAGCGAGTCCCGCGCCCGCTGCGAGGACGATCCGGGCAACTTCGACGAACTGGCCGATGGCCTCAACTCCGTGGAGCAGGCCCGCTGCATCCTCGACGTTTACGCGACCGATAACGGCTGCGCCCGCGTGGGCGACTGCTTCCTGGGCGGGCTGCCGCCGGTCGTCGCGCCGCGGTGGCAGCATGGCTGCGATTGGAGCTCGATCCGGGCCGACGGGGACGCCGATCGTCCGCTCGGCAGCCAGTGCGTCTGGGACCAGGAGGTGCGCGTGCATCCGCCCTGCGGCTTCGCGCCCACGGTGCTCAACGACGTGCGGCTCGACGGCGCCCAGATGACCGCGGTCGTGCTCAACGGCATCACCCTCGATCGCGTGTCGCTCCGCGGGGCGCGCGTGCGGGCGGCGGTGTTCCTCGACAACACCTTCGGCGAGGTCGACCTCACCGACGCCGATCTGGGGAGCGCGACGCTGGCCGGCGCCGTGCTCGAAGGCGTCGAGCTGTCGGGGGCGAACCTCGGCGGCGCCGACCTCTCTGGCGCGAGCCTGGACGGGAGCACCTTGGCCGGCACCGACTTCACCGACGCGAACCTGTCGGGGGTCAGCATGCAGTTCGATCCCGAGGAGCCCGCGCTCCCCGCGAGCTTCCGGCGGGTCGACCTGCGCGGTGCGGTGATCGGCGGCGCGCGGTGGAACGCCCCGCAAGGCGAGGACGGCCTCAGCTTCGCGGAGGCCGACCTCTCGAGCGTGTCCTTCAACGACGTGCAAGCCGACGGCGCGGACTTCGGTCGCGCCTTCTTCCACAACACGAGCGTGAGCCCCGGCAGCCGCATGCAGGGCGCGAGCTTCAGCGGCGCGACCTTCGATGGCGGCGCGCTGCTGGGCGACATGACGGGGGCGATCTTCTATCAGGCGCGCTTCGATGGGACGAGCATGTACAGCTTCCTCGGCGTGTCGATGCAGGGGGCGTCCTTCGATCGCGCGATCTTCACCCGCGTCGAGGCGACCGCCGTCCAGTTCCAGAACGCGCGGCTCGCGGACACCACGATCCTCGACTCCTTCCTGAACCGGGCCGACCTGCGCGGCGTTCAGGGCGACGGCATGCTGCTGCTGGACTCGAGCGCGCGGGGCGCTGACTTCACGGGCGCGCGCATCCGCGACGCGCGGATGGTCGACACCACGTTCGCGCGCTTCACCTCCGGGGGGGTTCGGACGACCACCTTCGCGTCGGCCTGCCTGCGCCGCACGGACTTCCGCGGCAGCAACCTCGAGTACGCCATCTTCACCAACGCGGACCTGCAGGCGACGCAGTTCGACGGCGCCTGGATGCGCTACGCGGACCTCACGAACACCTGCAACCTGACCTTCTACACCGGTGCGTTCGACGGCGCCGACATGCAGGGCGCGACGATCTGCACGCGCGACCAGGTGCTCTTCAACGCCCGCAACAGCTACGTCGGGACGCCGAGCTTCGTGGTGTGCCGGACCAACCCCGTCTGCCCGGCAGGCTGCAACTGAGGACGCCCCGGTCGACGTGCCGCGCAACACACCTGGCTGACCCTGCGCTACCATCACCCGCCGTGAGCCTCCTTCGGATCATCTCGGCGGCGGCGCTGATCGCGGGCTGCAGCGACAACCTGGCGCCGGTGTTCGAGCCCCCGCTGGCCGATCGGACGCTGCGTGTCGGTGAGCGCGTGCAGTTCGCGGTGCACGCGGTCGATCGCGACGGTGGCGGCGTGCGCTACGGCGTGCGCGGCCTGCCCACCGGCGCGACCTTTGGCACCCGCGACGCGCCGCCGCTGTTCGTCTGGGCCCCGTTGGCCAGCGACGGCGCGCCGGCCGGGCGGCGGCACCCGATCACCTTCGTGGTGGGCGACGAGGACGGCGCCCGCACCGAGGCGCGCGTGGTGCTCACCGTGTTCAGCGGCAACAGCACGCCCAGCTTCACCTCACCCTCGGCCTGGCCCCTCGACCTGCGGCTGGACGACACGCTCGACGTGCGGGTGACGGTGCGCGACGACGACAGCACGCGCGTGCACTTCTCGCTCGTCGAGGCGCCCGAGGGCGCGCGGCTGCTCCCCGAGGCCAAGCAGGCGAGGTTGGTTTGGGTGCCGACCGTCGATCAACTGGCGCGGCGGCAGGTGTTCGGGTTCACGGTCAGCGTGTGGGACGAGGAGCCGGCGCGCACGGTGACCCAGCAGATCACGGTGGTGGTGCACGACTGAGGATCAGCGACCGGGGCTCAGCGACCGGGGCTCCGCGACCGAGGGTCAGCCACCAGGCAGCGTGAAGGCGACCTCGGCCCGACGGGCGTGTCGCGAAGTGTGAAGCGCCGCGCGCCCGCAGGCCCCCCTTGACGGCCCCCCGACCGCTCTGCCACAGACTCGGTCGACACGACGCACGAGGAGCCCCCCCCATGACCCTGCGCGAAGCCCTGGCCGCGGTGGTCGCCCACCCCGCCGACCTCAAGGCGCGGGCCGAGATGGCCCAGGTGATGGATCGCATGGAGGCGCCCGAGGCGACGCAGGTCTGGCGCGCCACCGCCAGCCTCGCCGGCGGACGTGGCCAGTTCTTCATCGCCCTGGCCCTCGCGCGCCGCACGCTCACCGGTGACACGCTCGAGACCGTCCTCCTCGAGCTCGCCCGCCGCTATGGCGCGGGCCGCCGCCGCCAGGGTCCCCGGGTCCCGATTCCCGAGGGTGCCCCCCTGACCATCGACCTGCCCGCGGACGACGACGACCTGCTGTTCACCGCCCTCCGCGTCGGCACGGACATCGACGCCTACATCCTGCCCCCCTTCGCGCGCATGCCGACCATCCCCATCTTCGAGGAGCTGCCGGACGACGACTTCGTCACGCTCGCCCTCGAGGCCGAGCCCGTCGTCCTCGACGTGGGTGACGCCCTGATGCAGCCCGACGCCGCCGACCGCTCGGTCTACCTGCTCGTCAAGGGCCGAGCGCGGGCCGTCTCCCACAAGCCGGACGGCCGCGAGCTCGAGCTGGGCGTTCACCAGGGTCCGACGGTCCTGGGCGAGATGGCGCTGCTCACCCAGGTGCCGCGCCGCGCCGCCGTCACCGCCCTCGGTCCGGGCCTGGCCTGGCGCATCGACGCCGATCGCCTCATCGAGCTGGGCCATGAGAAGCCCGCCTTCATCAAGCGCCTGCGCATCCTGGTCAAACAGCGCCTCCTCTTCGAGCTGCTCCAGACCAGCCAGGTGCTCAAGGCGGTCACCAACAAGGAGCAGGTGCTGACCGCCTTCGCCGTCGAAAACCACGGCCCCGACAGTCAGATCTTCCCGCAGGGCGCCCCCGCCCCGGGCCTGTATTTCATCCTCCACGGCCTGGCCGAGGTCGTCGTCGACGGGCGCGTGGTCGCCGAGCTGACCGAGGGCGACGCCTTCGGCGAGATGTCTCTCCTGACCGGGGATCCCACGACGGCGGCGGTTCGCATGCGCGAGGGCGGCATCCTCCTGCACCTGGATCCGGCGTCGTTCAACGCCGTACGCGCGGCGGACGCCAAGCTCGAGGCCGGCCTCGCCCAGCTCATGGACGTGCGCCGCGGCGAACTCCAGCGCTTCCAGGCCGACGTGCAGGACGCCGATGATGTCGAGGTCATCGAGGAGCTCGACGGCGACTGGATCATCGGCCTCGACGACTGATGTCGTCCCGCGCCTCAGCCCGCTGACGCGTCCACTCAGTCCTCGTCCAGCGCCTCGTCCAGGCCGGCCAGCGCCTCGCTGACGTCGCCCTGCAGTCGAGCCCAACCCGTGTCGAGGAGTTGTCGGAGCCCGTCCACCGCGGTCCGGCGCCGCGACGCCTCGGCCTCGAGCGCCGCCCCACGCCGCTCCAACTCGATCGTCCGCCCCCGCGCCTCGCGCACCATGCGCTCCGACTCGCGCAGATTCGCGTCCAGCCGCGCCCGCGCGTCGGCCAGATCGGCCGTCGGCTCGGCCGGCCCCCGCATCACCACGACGCCGCTGACCGCCTCGAGCCGCCGCTGCACCTCGAGCGCGTCCCTGGGCCGATCGGTGCGCTTCTTCGCCAGCAGCTGCGTCACCAGCCCCACCAACTCGGGCGGCCCGTCGGGCGGTCGGGGCTGGTGCTCGAGGTGCCGCCTCAACGTCGACAGCGCGTCATCCGCGATGAAGGGGTTCTCGCCCGTCAGCATCTCGTAGAGCACCACGCCCACCGCGTAGAGGTCGCTCCGCCCGTCCAGATCCGCCGCGCCGACGGCCTGCTCCGGTGAGCAATACGCAGGCGTGCCGAAGATGCGCCCCTCGGCGGTTCGGATGCCCGCCTCGTCCCGCAGCCGCGCGACGCCGAAGTCCAGCACGCGCACGAACTCGGCGTCTCCGCGCATCTCGATCATCAGGTTGCCGGGCTTCAGATCGCGGTGCACCACGTCGCGTCCGTGCGCCTCGACCAGCGACGCGCACACCTGATGCACGATCCGCGCGGCCCGCACGGGCGCGATGCGATCGGTGCGCAGCAGCAGCTCCTCGACGGTGAAGCCCCGCACGAACTCGGTGATGAGGAAGAGATAGTCGTCATCGGTGCGCCCGTGCGCCTGCAAGCGCAGGGTGTGGTCGTCCTCGAGCTGAGAGACGATGCGAATCTCCTGGTGGAAGCGCCGAATCGCCTCTGGATCGCGCGCCAACAGGATCTTCAGCGCCTCGTCGCAGTCCCGCGTGGCGTCGCGCACCCGGAACACGGCGCCCATCGCCCCCTCGCCCAGGAAGCGGAGCACCTTGCGCCCCTCGATGGTCCGGCCGACGAGGGGGTCGTCTTCCAGCACGTAGCCGTCGCGGGCGCAGTAGCGCGGTCCCGAGGCGTACCGGCGACCGCAATGGGGACAGCGCAGACTCACGTTTCGGTCCCTCGTCTCGGCCCCGCGTCAGGCCCTCAGCGGGTGGGCCCGCTCGATGATGGCGTCCAACTCGAGGCCCGGCGGCATCGCGCCGAAGTTGGCGTACCGCTCGCCCAGCCGCGACGTGACGAAGGCATCGGCCACCCACGTCGGCGCGTGCTGAATCAAGATCGACGCCTGCAGCGCCAGCGCCAGCCGCTCCACGATCGCGCGCGCCCGAAGCTCCAGCGTGTCCGGGTGACCCAGGGCGCCCTCGAGGCCGGCGACGAAGCCGTCGTAGCGGCGGTCTTGCCCCGTCGCGCGCTTCAGCTCGGCGTGCAGCGCCGGCAGCGCCTCGGGCTCTCGCCTGATGGCGCGGAGCACGTCGAGGCAGATCACGTTGCCCGAGCCCTCCCACACCGAGTTGACCGGCGCCTCGCGATAGATGCGCGCCAGCCCGTGGTCCTCGGAGTAGCCGTTGCCGCCGAGGCACTCGAGCGCCTCGTAGACGGTCGCGGGGCACCGCTTGCAGACCCAGTACTTTCCGATGGCGGTGGCGATGCGGGCGAAGGACGCCGCCGCGGGATCGGCCTTGGCCTCGTCATAGGCCCGCGCCAACCTCAGCCCAAGGGCCATCGCGGCCTCGCTCTCGAGGGCCAGATCGGCCAGCGTGTTGCGCATCAGCGCGTGCTCGACGAGGCGCTTGCCGAAGGCCTCGCGACGATCCGCGTGATGCACGGCC
>CALBMW010000596.1 GCA_937896275.1 uncultured Myxococcales bacterium | reverse complement strand
AGGTATCGACCACCCGCCCCGCGGCGCACCTGCGCTGACCCGCGGCCGCGCAGGCGCCGACCCCGCAGCGCGTCGGGGTGACCCCGAAGCCTTCGTCGGTGCGGCCATCGCAGTCGTCGTCCTGGCCGTCGCAGTCCTCGTCGGGCCCGGTCGCGGGGCCGAGTCGGCAGCTGTCGGCCAGGACGCCTCCGACGCAGGCGCGCTGCCCCGCGGCCGCGCACACACCCTGGCCGCAGGTCGTCGCGACCGTCGTCACCTGCTCGTCGGTGCGGCCGTCGCAGTCGTCGTCGAGGCCGTCACAGGTGGCGTCGCCCGGGGAAGGCAGGTCGGGCGTGCAGCGATCCACCCACCGGCCGCCCTCGCAGGTGCGCACGCCCGAGGCCGCGCAGGCCCCGACCCCGCAGCCCACCGGTCGAGGCGCGGCGTCCTCGTCGGTGCGTCCGTCACAGTCGTCGTCGACGCCGTCGCAGGTCAGATCGCGGGCGGCGGGCGCGCCGGGGGTGCACTGCCCCTCGGGCACGCCGTCGACACAGACGCCAGGCCCCTGCCGACGGCAGGCGCCCACGCCGCAGGTGATCATGCCCGGCACGTGGTCCTCGTCGATCGCGCCGTCGCAGTCGTCGTCGAGGCCGTCGCAGGTGGCGTCGTCGGCGGCCGGTCCGCCGGGCGCGCAGGTGTCGCGCACGACCCCCGCGACGCAGCTGAGCACCCCCGCCGACGCGCAGGCCCCGACGCCGCAGGTCGACGGTCCGCCGCGGAAGTCCTCGTCGGTGCGGCCGTCGCAGTCGTCGTCCTCGCCGTCGCAGGTCGCGTCGTCGGGCGCCCCCGCCCCGGGGGTGCAGGCGTTCGGCCCGTCGAACAGGCACATGGGCACCTCACGCGCGCAGGCGCCGATCCCGCAGACCAGCACGCCCTCGTCCACCGCACCATCGCAGTCGTCGTCCTCGCCGTCGCACTGCTCGGCGCGTGGATCGTTGACCGCGTCGCAGCTCAGGCGGCCGGCTCGGCAGGCGGTCGTCCCCGCGCCACAGCGTCCCAGCGCCCCGGTCGCGCAGGCAAGGCCCCCGCCGGGGTCGCCCTCGTCGGTGAGGCCATCGCAGTCGTCGTCGATGGCGTTGCACCGCTCGGCGCGCGGGCCGACCGATCCGGTGCAGGCGCCGAAGGTCCCCGCGCCGCAGACTTGGACGCCCGACCGGCAGCGCCCGATCTCGGCGGTGCCGGGCGGCCCGCCGTAGCAGCTCTGTCGCACGTCCTCGTCGACGCGGCCGTCGCAGTCATCGTCCGTCGCGTTGCAGGTCTCGGCCACCGGCGCGCAGGTATCCGACACCAGCGGATCGGAGCCGGCGATGACCTCGTCCCCATCGCTGGCGCCGTCGCCGTCGGTGTCGGGGTTGCCGGGATCGGTGCCCAGATCGTCCTCGACCTGATCGGGCAGGCCGTCACGATCTCCGTCCCGCGGCCGGTAGTAGCAGGTGGGCGCGCCGCCCGGCTGCCCGAAGAAGGACCCCGTCTCGTCCAGGAAGGCCAGCACGGGCAGGCCGAAGGGATCGTGATCGGCGGTCAGGAACTTGTAGGTGTGCCGCTGCTGCGCCGCGCCGCTCTGCTCGAGGGTGGTCGGGGCGAGCGCGCCGGCGCCCACGGCGCGGAACAGGAGCAGCGCGTCCGCGTCTCCGAAGAGCGCCGAGCGCTGCAGCCGGCGGGTGAAGACCGAGCGGGTCCCGAGCGAGGCGACGGCGTCGACGCTGCCGCCTTGGAAGAAGCCGGGCACCTCGCCGCCGCCGAGGCCGGCGGGCAGCGCGCCCGCCAACTCGAACAGCGAGCCGTCGGAGCTCTGATCGGGCGTCTCGGGCCGGGTGCCGTGATCGATCACCAGGCGCCCGTCACCGGGGAGGACGGGCGCGGCCGACCACCCCCCCGGCGTCAGCGCCGCCGCGCTCCAGGCGGCGCCGGTGCTCCAGGCGGCGCGCAGCTCGTTGCCGGCGCTGTCGTGGTGCGCGACCAGCAGCAACCCCGACGCGGCGTCGCTGGCGAAGCGGGGCAAGGTGCCGCCCTTGGCGTCGACGCGGGTCGCAATCCAGGCCGCCCCGTTCTGGCGCGCGACGCGCAACCCGTCCGGCGCGCCCCACGTCACGTACAGGGCATCCCCGTGCCGCACCAGATCGCAGGCCGCGCCCACGCCCGCGCCGTTGGCCACCACGGTCCGGGTCCAGCCGGCGGCCCCGCGCTGAGCGACCTCGAAGTTGAGCGTCCGCGCGTCGCGGTAGCAGACCCAGGTACCCTGATCGTCGGCCCACAGGCCGGTGTCGGTCACCTCGTCGAGCGCCAGGCGTGAGATGCCCGCCGCGACGATCTCGTTGGTGGCCACCCCGTCATGCCCGATGCGCGTGTAGAGGAGCGGACCGCCGCCCACCCGCGAGACCCTCGATAGGTGCATGACGCCCTTGGCGTCCACCTTCAGATCGAGGCCGTTGCCCTGGTCGTTGCCGGTGAGGCAGGTGCGCACGAGGTCCTGCGCGCGTGCCGAAGGCGTCACCCCGAGGATCACCGCGAGCGCCACCCAGGCGGGCGGCAGCACAGCACGACGCATGGCACCTCCGAAGGACGTCCCCCCGGCTCTTACACGATCAGCGCACCGCCCGGCTACACGGGGGGGTCGCCGGTGACCGCGGGGCGCTCGCCGTCTCGGAGGGGCAGGCGTCGCGCCACGAAGCCCACGTCGTTGCCGAGCGACAGGCGGACGAAGGGGGTCAGCGGTAGCCGGCGCAGGGCGGCCGCGAAGGCCTCGGGGTTCTCGCGCACCAGCGCGGTCACCGCCAGCCAGCCGCCCGGCGCCAGCACGCGCACCAGCTCGGCGAGGGCGGT
>CALBMW010000595.1 GCA_937896275.1 uncultured Myxococcales bacterium | reverse complement strand
GGCCGCGTCTGCGTGGTGACTGGCGGCAACTCGGGTATCGGCGAGGCGACCGCCGCGGGCCTCGCGCGGCTGGGCGCCGAGGTCGCGATCGTGAGCCGGGACGCCGCCAAGGGCGCCGCCGCCGCCGAGCGCATCCAGGCCGCCGCCGGCCGCCGCGTACAGGTCATCACCGGCGACCTCGGCACCCTGCAGGGCGCCCGGACGCTGGCCGCGGACATCCTCGATGCCTTGCCGCGCCTGCACGTGCTGGTGAACAACGCCGGCATGATGCAGAACTGGCGCGAGACCAACGCCGACGGCTTCGAGGTGACCTTCGCCGTGAACCACCTCGGCCCCTTCCTGCTGACTAACCTGTTGCTGGATCGGCTGGCCGAGAGCGGCACCGCGCGCGTGGTCAACGTCGCGTCCTCCCTGTACTCGCGCGGCGAGCTCGACTTCGACGACCTTCAGATGGAGAAGAAGTTCGACGGGTTCACGGCCTATTCGCGCTCGAAGATGTGCAACGTGCTCTTCACGCGCGAGTTGGCGCGCCGACTCGAGGGACGCGGCGTGACGACCAACGCGCTGCACCCCGGCGTCATCCGCAGCCAGCTCGGCCACGAGAACAAGGGGCTGGTGGGCGTGGCGTTCAGGGCGGCGCAGCCCTTCCTGTCGAGCCCCGAGAAGGGGGCGCGCTGCTCGCTCTACCTCGCGGCCTCACACGACGTGGCCGCGGTGAGCGGGGAGTACTTCGTGCGGTGCAAGGTGCGCCCGGTCACGCGGTTCGCGCGCAAGCCGGAGAACGCGCGCCGGCTGTGGACGATCAGCGAGCAGCTCAGCGGGCTGCACGCCTGACCGCCTCATCGTCGTCGCACGGCCTCCCCGGGCAGCGCGCCGGCCTCGTCACACGCCAGCAGGAAGCCCCCGAGTTCGCGCCTCTGAGCCGCGAGAGCGAGCGCGAGCGCGAGCGCGCGCGGCGACCGGTGGACCGACACCACGAGTGTCCATAGCGTAGCGTGCGTCCAGGATCTGGCCGCAGGGGTGGCGCCCGCACCGAGACCCAGGATTCACGTCGGCGGCGGCGCCGCGCGTTCACAGCGCCCGTCGCGCGCCCTGGGCGCGTGAGATCGAGAGGTGGCGCGCGTCTTGCGAAGGCAGCGCGACGTCAGGAGGACACGATGCAGTCGAGGATACGTTTCAGGATGCCTGGGTCCGCACCACCGCGAGTCGCCTCGTGGCTCGCCGCGCTGACCGCGGCGCTGCTCGCTTCCGGGTGCGGCGACGCGGGCGCCGGCGCCGAGAGCGCCTATGGCGGAGACTTCGCGGCCGCCGCCGACGCCGGTGGCAGCGCTGGCGGGGGAGACAGCCCCGGCCCGGGTGAGTTGCCCCCCGAGAACGAGCGCACGGCCGAGCCCTTCACGCGCCCCGCCGCCGGCCGCACGGCCGTCTTCGTCGCCAGCCCCGCCGCCGATCGGGTCGTGCGCATCGACGGTCGTACGCTGGCCATCGACGTCATCGAGGTCGGGGACGAGCCCACCGAGGTGCGGGCCCGCCCCGGCAACGACATCGCGGTGGTGCTCAACCGGGGCAGCGACGAGTTGAGCGTCGTCAACGCCGTCGATGACGTCGACTTCCACGTCCTGCCCCGCCACTTCAACGCGCTGACGCTGAGCCCCGACGGCCGCCACGCGTTTTGCTGGTTCGATCTGACCCGCGTGAAGCCGGGCGAGGACACATCGGCGTTGCAGGACCTGGCCGTCGTCGACCTGGACCGTGGCAGCGTGCACGCGGTGGTGATCGGCTTCCGACCCCGCGAGATTGTGTTCACGCACGATGGTGGCGTGGCGCTGGTTGTGACCGAGGACGGCCTCTCGCAGGTGCGGCTGGCGAACCTGCCGCCCTCGTCGGTGGCGCCCACGGTGCCGCTGAGCACCGATCCCTTCGCCACCGCCGATCGCGAGGTCGCCGTCACGCCGGACGGCCGCTATGCCGTGAGCCGCGCGGCCGGCGAGCCCGGGGTGACGTTGGTCGCGCTCTCGGAGGGCCTGCCCCGCTTCCTGCCCCTCGGTGGGCAACCGACCGACCTCGACCTGCTGCCCGACGGGCGGACGGCCCTGGTGATGCTGCGCGGCGAGGCGCGGCTGGCGCTGGTGTCGATCGAGGACGCCCTGCTGGACGCCGAGAGCGCCCGCTTCATCGACTTCGACGGGCAGGTGCTGGGCTCGGCGGCCGTCAGCGCCGACGGGCGGCGAGCGGTCCTCTACACGACCGTGGCGCCCGAGGACGCGCGACCGCAGGTGTCGCTGCTCGACCTCGAGACCGGCGACATCGAGCACCGCCCGATGCGCAAGGGCGTCGCCGGCGTCAGCATCGACCCCAGCGGACAGGTGGCCTTCGTGCTGCACACCAAGGCGCCCGGCGATCCCGATCCGACGCTCGACGACGAGACGTTCATCGCGCGCAGCCACGGCTACTCATTGGTCGATTTGTCCAGTGCTTTCACGCGGTTGGTGACGACCCCCGCCGAGCCGTCGGGCCTCACCTTCGCGGGCGACGCGGCCGGTGACGAGGCGCCCAACCTGGCCTTCGTGCTGCTGAACGACCCGTCGGCGGGGGTGGCCGAGATGCAACGCATCGATCTGGCCAGCTTCGAGGTGCGGCGCTGGGACCTGGGCTCGCCGCCCGAGGTCGTGGGCGTGCTGCCCGCGGTCGGCCGTGCCTTCGTCACGCAGACGCACCCCGAGGGGCGGATCAGCTTCGTCGAGTTGGGCGCGGACGCCGATCCGGGGCGGCTCGAGACGGTGAGCGGCTACACGCTCAACGGGAGGATCGAATGAGCCCGCGAGTCGTCGTGTGCCTGGCTCTGCTGGGCTTGGCCGGGCTGACGGCGTGTGACCGCCCGGCCGACTTGGACCGCCCGCTCGACGCGCAGGGCCCCTTCGCGCTGAGCCATCACGTGGCCTGGACGCTGGCCGCCGATCCGGCCGTGGCGCTGCTGCAGCCCGCGACGGGGCGCGTCACTTTCGCGGCGCTCTCGGCGGCGCCGCGACGCGTCTTCCCCGAGCCCGCCGGGCGCGGGCTGCTGGTGATCGGGACCGACGGCGCGGCGTCGTGGATCCCGGCGGACGAGCGCGGGGTCGGCCAAGCAGTGCGCATGCCACTGACCGGGGACTACACGGCCGTCGCCTTCGGTCCCGACGCCGGGCGCGCGGTGCTGTACCACGCGCCGGGCTCATCGGGCGGCGTCCTCAGCAACCCCAACCAGATCGCCATCCTCGACCTGGGCGGCGGCGCGGCGATCGAACGCAGCCTGAGGTCCTTCGGCGGCGAGCCGCTCGGCGTCGTGCTGGGCCCACCCCAGGCGGTGGCCGGCGCGGATCGGCAGATGGCCTGGGTGCTCGCCGAACGCTACCTGTCGGTGCTCGACCTGGCGGCCCCGACGGCGCGTGAGGTGGTCGTGCACCTCACGTTGGCCGAGGACACACGCTCGATCCGGCCGGCGCAGGTGGTGTTCGGAGAGGTGGAGGGGGCGGCGACCTTCTTCGTGCGGGCCGAGGGCAGCGACGACCTCTTCGCGCTGACCTTCCCCGACGACGCGCCGGCGGACGAGGTGCCGCGACCCTACCTGACCCAACTGCCGGCGGGCGCCGGACCCAGCGACGTGCTGGCGCTGCAGGTCGCCGACGGGATGCGGGTGTTCACGGCCGATCCGGGCAGCGCGACGCTGTCGGTGATCGATCCGGTCACCGGGCGACGGGTCGGGGTCGACGCCGGGGCCCGGGTGAGCCATCTGCTGCCCTTCCGGGCACAGCGGGCCGATGGCGAGGGTGAGGGCTGGTCGGCGCTGGCGTGGGACGACCACGGCGACACGGTCGTCTTCGTCGACCTCGACCTGCTCGAGCGCCGACGGGGCCGGGCGCTGACCCCGCTGGTGCTGGGCGCGGGCGTGTACGACCTGCAGCCCCTGCCCGGCAGGCGGGGCGCCGTGGCCAGGGACGCCCGCAATTGCCTGCTGCTGCTGGACTTCGACGCGCGCACCGCGACGCCGCTGCAGGCGGGCCGCAGCCTGGGCGCCGTCCGGGTGGATCCCGGTGGCGACCGGATCTACGCGACCGTGGTGGGCGACGACTCGGCGGACTACGCGGTGTCGGTCGACGTCGACACGGCCCGCGTCACCGCCGCTCGGCTGCCGGCGAGCCCCGGCCGTCTCTTGCTGGTCCCCGGCGCGGGACGATTGGTGGCCGACCATCAGGCCGCGTGGGGCTGGGTGAGCGTGTTGCCGCTCACCGATCTCGACGACGACCGCGTGCAGGTCCGCGAGGGGCTGCTGCTGCAGGGAGCGTTCGACCGATGAAGTGCCCACTCTCCATCTTCGTTTTCGCGGCGCTGTCGGTGTCGACCGTGGCCCCGGGCGCGCTGGCCGGACCCTGGGATGACGATCCGGCGCGCGTGCACGTGGCGCTGCGATCCGGCATGCGGTTCGTCGAGGACGCTGGCTTCGACGTCATCTCCGAGGCGCCCTTCCACGCGATGGGTCAGGTCGAGGTGAGCGCGGGGCTGACCCCGTCGTGGTGGCTTGGGCTCAGCTTCGGCGGCGGCGCGGTGATGGACACCGTGCACGACGACATCGACACTCGTTTCGCCAGCCAGACGCTGCAGCTCTATGGCGAATACCGCCATCACCTGCTGCCGGCGCTCGTCGCGTTCGGGCGGTTGGGGCCGGAGGTGAGCTGGACCACGGTGAGCCTGGACACCGGCACCCGGACGCTCGAACAGGATGATTGGACCCTGGGGGTCCACGCGGCGCTGGGCCTCGAGTTCTTGCCCGTGCATGGATCGATCATCCAGGGGCTGCGCGACCCCGGCGACGACTTCGGCTTTGGTGTGACCGTCGCTGCGACCTACGAGCGCCTGCTGCCGCTCGATCTCACCGCCGGGGGGACGACGCTGGGGCGGCTCGATCCCTCGGGGCCCGGCTGGCTGCTGGGGATGGCGCTCCAGTTCTGACTCGATGCCTTGTGAGCCTCTCCACGGAGTCGCTCGCTACGCAGGGTCGAGCCAGGCCTCGTAGGCCTCGATGCAGATGGCGAGGCGGGCGCGCAGGTAGGGGCTGGCGTCGCCGAGGGCCGCGAGGATGATGCCCGCCTCGGCTCGATATCGACGCCGCTTGGCGCCATCCCAGTAGTGGGGCGGCTCGCTGAGGTTGACCACGCGGTCGGCCAGCTTGACCATCCACACCTCGACCGGCTGCTGCCGGATGCGCACGAGGCTGTCGGCCATCATCGCCGCCTTGCGGGTGGGCTCGCCTTCGAGGCCGACGGCCGCCACTTCGTTCTTGCTGAGCGCCGCCACGCCATCGGCCACGGCGGCGCCGAAGCGCTCGCGGACGGCCTCGTAGGTGGCCTGCGTATCCTCGAGGGTGTCGTGGAGCAAGGCGCACTGCACGGCCAGGTCACCGTCGACCTCGGGGTGATGCCGCAGCGCCGCGATGACCTCGATCGTGACGTTCGCGGGGTGGACGATGTAGGGCAGGTCGCTGCCCGGCACCTTCTGGTCGATGGCTCCATGAGCGGCGGCCGCGAAGAGCAGCGCGTCGGTGTAGCGTTCGGGGGTCCAGCTCGGCATGCGCGCTCCGGCGCGGCCCCGGACAGGCACGGATCAGGACCAGCGGAAGCCGTCCATGACCCGCACCTCGTCGAAGGCCGGGGTGAAGGCGGTGGCGGCGGCGAAGGGGCGCGCGTCGACCACCACCGGGTACTTCAGGTGGTTGAGTGAGCCACGCGGCAGGAAGGGCAGCCCGAAGCGGCCCAGGAAGCGTGGCAGGATGAACTCGGGCAGCGGCAGGGCCTTGCGCCCGGTGGCCTCGATGAGCGTCGACAGAGGCACCGGCGGCGGGCCGGCCACGTTGAAGACGCCGTTGAGGCGGTGCTTCAGCGCCAGGACGATGGCGTCGGCGGCGTCGTGCTCGTGCATGAAGTGGTAGAGGGGATCGAAGCCCATGACCATCGGCACGCGCGGGCCCGCCAGGAAGTTGGCGAGCGTGCCACGGTGGGAAGGACCCAGGGTGTAGACCAAGCGAAGGACGGCGGTGCGCAGGTCCGGAAAACGCCACAGGGCCGAGCCCGCGTAGAGGTCGGCGGCCACGAGGTCGGCCAGATCGGGGAAGGTGGTGCCCGCCAGCGGCGGCTCGGCCTCGGTGCGGTACAGCGGCGCGTCGCCGGCCGCCCCGTAGATGGTGTGACGGCCGACGAACACGACGTGCTGCGCGCCGTAGTTGTGGCAATGGTCGAGCACCGCCCGGGTGCCCCCAAGGTTGATGCGGTAGCGTTCCTCGCGCCGCGCGGTGAAGTGCGTGACCGTCGCCATGTGGACGACCGCCTCGGGGCGGTGGCTGCGAAACACGTCCTCCGCAGGGCGCTTGCGGACGTCAGTGTTGAAGATCTCGATGCCCGTCGGGGCGTCGGGCCATGGGCGCCGGTCGACGCCGAGCACGGTGTGACCCGCTTCGTGAATCCGCATCGCCACTTGGCGAGCGAGTCCACCGCCGATGCCGGTGATGAGCACCTTCACTCGCGCGCCCTCCGCTGCCGGCGGGCCGCGCGCCCGCGCTCGATGAGATCGGCCACCACCACCCGCACCTGATCGACGTAGCCCTCGATGACCTCGTCGGGCTCGGTGCCGTCGCCCTCGAAGGTCATGGGCGGGCCGTACCATAGGTCACACGGGAAGGGCCGCGGCACGGGCACGAGGTAGGGGGGCACCGGAAAGTACGGCGTGCCCAGCATCCGGGCCAGCGTCTTGGCGTGGTAGATGGTGGGCAGGGCCTCCTCGCCACCAACGAAGGCGAAAGGGAGCACCGGTGAGCCGGTCTGCAGCGCGATGCGCATGAAGCCCGTTCCGAAACGCACCAGCTTGTAGCGATCACGGTAAAGCTTGCCCGTTCCGCGTGCACCCTCCGGGAAGACCATCACCATGCGGTCATCTTCGAGGAAGCGGACGGCGTGCTCGGGCAGGCCCGTCAGCTGCCCGAGGCGGCTGAACCACGAGGACAGGAAGGGCAGATTCTGCGCGAACTTCTCGACCATGCCGTGGGCGTGGCGCGGGGGCTCGCACTCGAAGAAGAGCGACGCGATCACCATGCTGGCGTCGACCGGCAGGCCGCCCGAGTGATTGCCCACCACCAGCGCGCGACCCGTCAGGGGCACGTGCTCGATGCCGACCGTGCGCACGCTGAAGTAGCGCCGGTACACGTGGCCCAGCGCCGTGTAGAAGACGCCGAGGTGATCCTTGGAGATGCCGTAGGGATCGAGGCCGTACCGGTTGAAGGGCACGTCGAGGCGCTCGAGGCGCGCCCGGACCTCGTCGTCGATGAGGCGTTGCCACACGGTGAGGATCCTCCTGGCGCGCGAGTCTGGCACTTCGGAGGGCGAGTGGCCAGCGGCAGCTCGGCCGCGGGTCAATCGTGCCAGGGCGCGTCGAAGCGCTCGTTGCGGCGGAAGCGCGACGGGCCGACGCGGGTGGCCGCGCGGCGCCGCCGCAGCCAGGCGCGGAAGGTGCCGGGATCGACCCGCTGCCCATGGATCTGGACGTAGAGGTGCCGAGCCGCGGCGCTGCGGAACGTATCGCCCAGCAGCGCCAGCGGGGCGGGGCTCAGCATGCTCAGCGCGCGCAGGCGCTCGCGTCCGGCGGCCACGACGTCCGCGTGATCGAAGGCCAGCGGAGGCAGCGCGACGAGGCGATGCCACTGCACCACGCTGGCATCGTCGCCGGCCTCGGCCCAACAGTCCGGCGGCGCGAGGCCCAGCCAGGCGGAGCTGACCACCCAGCCCCGCGGATCGCGCCCCGGCGCGCCGAAGACGCCGATCTCGTAGAGTGGCACCCCGGCGACCCGGGTCTCCTCGAGCAACTCGCGTCGCGCGCCGGCCTCGGGTGTCTCGCCGGCGTCGACGAAGCCGCCCGGCAGGGCCCAGTGGCCGGAGAATGGGTCCTTCTTCCGCTCGATGAGCAGCAGCTCGAGGTGCCCCCCCCGATAACGGAGGAGGACGACGTCGGCGGTGAGCGAAGGACGCGGGTATTCGGCGCTCATGGCGCCGCACCCTAACCGACCGGCGGTGCCGAGGGAAGCCCACGCGAGGCCGCCCGGCCGGGGCGCCGACAGGGTGACCTGCGGTGCGTTCCGGGGTAGTCTGCGGGAGCTTTTGCGGCTGAGGTGGGATTGAGCGAGCAACCCCGACGCGACGAGGCCCTGCGCGCCCTCGAGGACGCGTTCACAGCCCATCCACGGGGCGACGGCTTCTATCCGCTCGCCGAGGCGCTGTGCGCACAGGGCGAGCTTCGGCGCGCCTACGAGGTGCTCCGCGTCGGGCTCGACCACCACCCGGCCCACGTACTGGGGCGTCTGTTGCTGGGTCACGTGCTGCTGCTGCGCGGCAAGGTGCGGGCCTGCGCCCGAGCGATGGCGCGCCTGCTCACGACCGATCCCACGAACGTGCGGGCCATGAATCTGCTGGCCGGCGCGCTGCTCGAGGACCACAAGAACGAAGAGGCGTGGGTGGTGCTGGACCGCGCGCGCAAGGTCGACGCTGACAACCCGGAGACGCGGGCCCTGCTCGCGGCCGTCGCCACGGCCATGCAGACCGAAGACGACGACCTCGGGCCGGGCGACGAGGGGGCCGTCGAGGAGCGCGGCAGCGAGCGCATGGTCCACGCGCCGGCGTTCACTGGATATATCCGAGCGGTGGCGCGGGAGCCGGGCACGGAGGTGCTGCGCCCCGTGGACCAGGCGAGCGTCATCATCGACCAGAGCTACCGCTCGGAGCTGATCTCGAAGGACCTGCCCGAACAGGTGTCGAGCGAGCCGATGGTGCCGCGGGTCGAGGAGGATCGACCCACCGCGCACGCCGTCCCGCCGCATCCTGGCACCGGCGGCAACACGCGCGAAGCGCTGTCGCCCGCCCTGAGCGCGCCGCCGGGGTCGCTCGCGCCCCCGGAGCGGGACGAACAAGACCGGCAGGACGAGGAGGACGAAGAGGACACCACGCGGAGGATGCCGCCCCTCGACTTCGCCGCGCTCGACCTGACCAACGGTGGCGACGCGAGGATGGTCTCGGAGCCACCGTCGCCGTCGAGTGGCGCGGACGGCCGCCGGGACGCGCCCGACGAAGACGACACGTCGCAGAACGTGGCGCTCGCTTCGGGCGTGGCACCGGGTGGCGCAGCGCCAAGCGCGTCCGCGCCGCTCCCCGTGAGCGCCCGAGCCTTCGAGGCCGTGCGGGACCCGCGGGGGCCAGAACAGGCGCCCTCGGCGAACCGGGCGCTCCAAGCCGACCGGGCGCTCCAAGCCGACCGGGCGCTCCAAGCCGGCCGCGAGGTGAACGCGGACCGGGCGGACCAGGCGGACCGGGCGGACCAGGCGGACCAGGCGGACCAAGCGGGCTATCACGACGCCGTCGCCGCGATGGACCCGATCGAGCGCGACGCCGACTTCGGTGACGAGCCGACCGCCGCCATGACCGCGGACCACGGCGCGCGGCACACAGCGCCCCTGCCCAACCGTCGAGCCGCCCAACCCGCCGCTGGCGCGGATGGTCGGCCCTCCGCCACCCGGTCGCTCGACGTCGCCGGCGCCGACGGACGGGTCCACGCCGTGCGACCGCCCGACGCCGTGGGTGACGATGGTCGGCCCTCCGCCACCCGGCCGCTCGACCTCGTGGACGACGAGTCGGTGGAGGATCTGTCGCTGGCGGATCTCTCCTTCGCCTCGGTGATCGCGAGCGCGCCGGGCCGCCCGAGCCCTCCCGCCGCCCGACCCACGCAGGGCCGCCCGTCCACCGATCAGGCCTGGCTCGACGTGGATCTGGACGCCGACGCGCAGACTCGGCCCACCTCGTCCGCGGGCTCGGATGCGCCCGCCACCGCCGCGAGTCTGCCTGGCCTCGGCGCGCCCGGGACTCGGAGTGACGTGCCGCAGAGTGACGTGCCGCAGAGTGACGTGCCGCAGAGTGACGTGCCGCAGAGTGACGTG
>CALBMW010000594.1 GCA_937896275.1 uncultured Myxococcales bacterium | reverse complement strand
GGTCCCACAGATGGTTCAACAAGGCCGCGTCGGGCGACAAGGGCTGGCCGTCGCAGACCTCCCGCCGCAGGAAACGCAGGTAGTGCTGCACGTCGTAGGCGCTCATCGAGAGACGGTCGCCGTCGGGCCCCGCCACATCGAGCCCCTTGATCCTTGGCGGCTCGAGCGGCGCGAGGCTGGAAGCCTCGCCCATGATCAACGCGTCCGCGCCGAGCGCGACCTGCGTGGCACCCGGGGACGCAGCGAACGGCACGATGGCGCTGTATCGGTCGAAACGGTCACGCAGGACCGACACGACCCGCCACGTCTCGGGCGTCGCACCGCCGAGCCCGTTGACCATCACGTCGAGCCCACCGCCCGACGGCATCGATTGCAGCACCTCGAGCAGCGGAGGGATCATCACATCGCTCAGCTGCAACGTCGGCGCGAGCACGAGCGTCAGCAACGGCCCCTGTCGACGCTGGGTGACCGCCTCGATGAGCGCACGGTTACTGGTGAGGGGCACGTTGCCCTGCAGCACCTCGGTGAGCGATGGGCTTCCGGCCATGGCGTCCTCCTGCGGGCGGCAGGTTGGCCCATCGCCCGGGCCCTGTCAATCGACCCTCCCGCGCGCGCCGCGGGCACTGGGATTGCCGCTCCCCGGGCGGCATGCTAAGTGTTTCGAAACGCTGGTGTTTCGAAACGCGATTCGAAACGCGATTCGCAACGCGGTTCGCAACGCGGTGCGCAACGCGGTTCGCAACACGGCTGGTTCGCAACACTGCTGGTTCGCAATACGGGGGACTTCGCGCATGCCCTTCGCACAGGCCATCTCGGATCTCATGCGCGCCTGCCCCGCCATCAAGGGGGCGGCGTTCACCGATCTCGACGGCGAGGAGATCGCCTTCGAGCCCTCCGACGCCCGCGAAGCTTTGCGCCTCTGCGCAGCCTACGGCGGAATCGCCCTTCGCCGGCTGTCGATGGCCGAGGCCGAGAGCGGCCGGGGCCCCGTTCGCCGCATCAGCCTCCGTGGCTCGAGCGGCGCCTTCGTCACGCTGATGGTGGGCGACGCGTATCAACTCATCCTGCAGGTGGGTGACCGCGCCCCCGAGGGCAGCGTGCTCGCGGCCGCCCGACCTACTGTCGCGACGCTGGCCGCGAACGTCTGACCCGGTGCTGCCACCGGTTCTCTCTTCGCCCGCTCCGCCCACGGCGGTGTTCACGGGCGAGTTCCAGGGAATCCACGTGGGCGCCGGTCCGGCCTTCTCACGCGGCGGGACCGGGGTGGTCGCCGACGTCGGGCTGCGTGCCTCGACGGTCCTGTTCCTCGGCGACGGCGCGCTCGACTATCGCCTCGCCCTGCCGGCCGAAGGGCCGGTGACGCATCAGGCCCTGGCCGCGATCCACCTGCACCCGCTCTTCCCCTTTCTGTTCGGCGCCGATCGCCCCAGCGTGGCGCTCGCGTCGGCGTATCTTCGGCTGGGGTTGGGTGGCCAGGCGGTGGACGCCGACGCTGCGTCGGATCGTTTCGCCTGGATCTGGGAGCTCGCAGGCGGCGTCGACGTCCCCGTCTCGTTCGCGTCGGAGCATGCGGGCTGGTGGCTCGGCCTCCTGGTCGGACGCACGCTGGCCTTGACGGATGACCCCTTTGAAGGCGAAGGGATCACCCTCGTCACGCTGCGCGCGGCCTACCGAAGTCACGGGCCGTGGTGACGTTGAAATGTCTCATCTACCTGAATCGACTGGAGAAATCCTGATGCTTCCGCTCCTCGCTCTCGCGATCTCGCTGTTCGCCCCCGCCTGCGGCCCGGCCGCCCAGGGTAGCGCCGACAAGGGGTCGGCCATGGCGCCGGCCGCTGCCGTGGCTCCCGCTGCCATCGATCACGCCGTCTGGGACGCGCTGCTCAAGAAGGCTGTGAAGAACGGTCGGGTCGACTACGGCGTCCTCAAGGACGACCCCTCCCTTGCGGCCTACCTCGACGCGGTCGCCAAGACGGATCCTGCGAGCATCGCCGACGCCAAGGACCGCCTCGCCTTCTGGATCAACGCCTACAACGCCCACACCGTGGCGGCCGTCCTGGCCCACTGGCCCGGCATCACCAGCGTCTCGACGGCCTACCCCGACTTCGGCTTCTTCAAGAACCAGGACAAGGTCGTGGGCGGCACGAAGTACGCCCTCAACGAGATCGAGAACGAGATCATCCGCAAGCAGTTCAAGGATCCCCGTGTCCACGCGGCGTTGAACTGCGCCAGCGTCTCGTGCCCGCCGATCGCGGCGTTCGCCTTCCTCGGAGCCCAGCTCGACGCTCAACTCGACCAGACGATGCGCGGCTTCGCCAACGACCCCGATCGCAACCAGATCAAGGCCGACGCGGACACCGCCATGCTGTCCCAGATCTTCAATTGGTACGGCGATGACTTCAAGTCGGTCGGCGGCCCCAAGGCCTTCCTGCTCAAGTTCGTCGACGGGGACCGCAAGGCAGCGCTCGAGAAGGCGACCAAGGTCGACTTCCTGCCCTACGACTGGAACCTGAACAAGATCTGACGGAGGCTCTCAGGCGGCCTGAGATCGGGCCCTGACCGAGATGAGCCCCTTGAGCGCCTCGTCGAGGCGCTGCATGGCGGTGGCCTCCTCGGCGCTCATCTTGGGCCGCCCTTGGTTGCCGACCACGACGCGCTCCGGCCCCTTCTGCCCGATGGACGGTTCGGCCGCCGCCATGACCGCCGCGAGGCCCTGGGCGCGCGCCATCATCAGACGATAGCCTGCCTGGTCTTCCCCGCCGATCTGGTCACGCAGAGCCTCGAGCGGCCCGGCGATGTGTTCGTCGACGCGGCGCCGCAGCGTCATGTAGATCGTCCGCTTGCCCTGACCCAAGAAGCTGTCACCGGTCGTCGGCAGCTTGCACGAGGTCTCGAGCATCTCGCCCGGCCGCAGGTCCTTGGTGACCACGTAGGCCCGCGCGATGTCGTAGAACAGCTTCATCACGCCCCCGCGATCCACGAAGCGCGCGTCCTCGTCGAGAGGTGGCGGAGCGTCAGGGACGGACGGTGCGGGGGTCGCCGCGAGCGCCTCGGGCGGAGGCGGCGGCGGCTGTGCCCGCCCGGTCGGGCGCGGGGCCTCGGCGG
>CALBMW010000593.1 GCA_937896275.1 uncultured Myxococcales bacterium | reverse complement strand
CGCGCCGGGCTCACCGAGCCTGTCGCCGCGGCCGTCCTGTCCGACAGCTCCCGGAGTCGCTACCTGCGAGCCCGCGCCGTGGCGGCGGTGGCCCGCTTCCGCAGCCCCGCGGGCCGCGCCCTGCTCGAGCGCGTGGCCGCGACGGACCCCGACGACGAGCTCCGCATCCAGGCCGTGATCAGCCTCGCCCGCGCCTTCGGCCCCACCGATCGGCCGGGCGTGTCCGCCCACCTCGAGGCCCTCGCCCACACCGCGCCCGGGCCCGTTCGCGGCGTGATCGGCAACGAGCTCACCCGCCTGCACGGGCCCCTCGCCGAGTGATGGCCGGGCGCGCCCAGTGGTCGCCGGCCCGGCGGTCGCCGACCCAGCCATCACCGACCCCGTGACCGCCGACCCACGGATGGCCGACCCAGCGATCGCCGGCCCGGTGATCGCCGAGCGCGTCCGGGCCGCGTGCGCCGCGCGGGCCGGACTGAGCGAGGACGCCCTGCGTCTCGTGGACGGCGCGGCCGACGGCGTGCCCGGGCTGGTGGTCGAGCGCTACGGTGACGCCCTCCGCGCGCGCGGACCCGCGCCGCTGTTCGCGACGCTCGACGCGGTGCGCGCCGGCCTCGCCGAGCAGCAGGGGCCGTTGTTCTGGCGCTTCACCCATGCCCACGAGGGCGGCCCCATGGGCGACGACGGCGCCCGCGTCGTCAGCGAGGACGGCCTGCGGTTCAACGTCATGCTGCAGGGCGTCCGCAACCCGGGGTTGTTCCTCGACGCGCGGCCGGCGCGCGCCTGGGTGCGCCGCCACGCCGCCGATCGCCGCGTGCTCAACCTCTTCTCGTTCACCTGCGCCTTCGGCGTGGCGGCGGCGGCGGGGGGCGCGCGCGCCACGACCAACGTCGACGCGGTCGGCGGCGCCCTGGCGCGCGGCACCGCCAATTACGCCCTCAACCAGCTTCCCTCCGATGCCCGGACGTTTTGGCGGTCGGACGTGCTCGACGCGGTGCGGCGCGCGCGCAAGGCCGGCGGGCGCTTCGACGCGGTCGTACTGGATCCGCCCCCGGTCACCAGCGGCGGCAAGCGGGGGCGCCGCACCGATCCTGTCCGCGACCTGGCGGCCTTGGTCGACGCCAGCCTGAGCGTGCTCGATCCCGGCGGCTGGCTCCTGCTGCTCGCCCGCCCCGACGGCCCGGACGACGCGGCGCTCGACGCCCTCGTCGGCCTCGGCGAGGCCACCTGGCAGGCGGGCCCCGGGCCCGACTTCACCGCCCCCACCGTGCGCGCCCGCGCCTACGCTCAGCCGCGGTAGACGACCCGCGAACGATCGTTCTCGCGCAGGGTCAGGCAGGTGAGATCCGACAGCCGCGGTGAGAGCCTGTCCCAGATCCACTGGATCAGAATCTCACTCGTCGGGTTGTCCAAACCATCGAGATCATTGAGGTAATTGTGATCCAGCTGCGCACGCAGCGGCGCGAAGGCCCGCTCGATGTCGCCGAAGTCGATCACGAAGCCGGTGGCGGGATCCAGGTCTCCACAGACATGGATGTCGAGGTAGAAGGCCAACCCGTACAGGTTGCCGCAGGGATGGCCCGGGGGGACGCGGGTCAGCTTGCGCGCCGCCTCGAAGCGGATGGTGTGGACGAGCTCGAAACGCGACACGGCACCTCTCACTTCTTCACCAGGATGACCCGCCAGTGATGGCCGCGGCGGTCGTACAGATCGTCCCCGGACAGCACCACCGGTCGGTAGCCGGCGTGCTCGACCTTGACGTCCAAGTCGATCGGAACGAAGCAGCGCTCGGATTCCTCGCACACGACCTCGCGCGTGCTGACGACCGTGAAGGTGGCCGGCACCGGCTCGACGATGAGGTAGACCTCGTCGCTCCGATCGGCGCCCGCGTCGGCGCCCTCGGGCAGCGCCGGCTCGACCAACTCCAAGGCGCGCCGGTGCTGCCGGGGGGCCGGCTCGGGGGGCCTTGGACCGGGGGCCGACGGCACACCGATGCGGGTGAGCTGCTCGGCCCGGAGCGTCGCCGAGTCGACACCGAGCGCCTCGACGAGGCGATGGCGAGCCAACCAGGCGGTCACCAGCACCATCGACGTCAGGACGGTCACCACCACGCCTGCCGTGCGATCGACCTTCGCGCGGGGACGCGCGCGAAGGTCGGGGCCGCCGCGCAGGGGCGTCACCTCGGTGGCGCCGACCGGGGTGCCGCGCGGTCCAGGGGGCTCAGCGGTGGGGCG
>CALBMW010000592.1 GCA_937896275.1 uncultured Myxococcales bacterium | reverse complement strand
CCGCGCCGGCGCTGGGACCGCGGCGCCGCCCAGCGCCGGACCGGCGGGCTCGTCCGGCGCCTCGGCCTCTGCCGCGAGCGCCACCGTCAACTCATTGGGCGCGTCGGCGGCGACGTCGATCTCCACCGTCCGGGTCGCGGGCGCCTCGCCCACCTGCACCACGCGCCGCCCCGGCCGGGCCTTCACCGTCAGCGGCGTGACCCCCTCCACGATCACGCCATCGAGCCAAACCGGCGCACCGGGCGGGACGCTGCGCACACGCACCTCGACGAGGGGCGCCGCGCTCAGCTTCTCCAGCGCGGCGACCGTCTGCTCCACCTCGGCGCGATCGGCGGCCTCCGGGACGAGCTTCAGGTAATCGCGGTAAGCGCCGATCGCGGCCCTCAGATCGCCGGATCGCTCCAGGCACCGCCCATGGTTGAACGCGAGGCGGGGGGACGAGGGGTAGAAGTCCCGCGCGATGGCGAACTCGCGAGCGGCCTCCGCGAACTTTCCCTGGGCGTAGAGGATTCGACCGACCTGATAGCGCTGTTCGGCCGCGACGGGCGCGTCCGGGCCCAGATCCTGGGCGCTCGCGGCGCTCGGTGCTGCGCCGTGGAGCGCGATGATCGTCGCAGCCCAGAGAGCGACGCGCATCACCTCGATCCCTCCTCAATCAGCCGTCGTCGCGGGCCACTCTACGCGCGGCATGGCGTCGAGGCCAGCGCCCATCTCGACCTCGAGCGTCGGCCGGCTGGCCGGGACGGCGCCCCACGGCCGCCAGCGCAGCGCGAGCGCCGACGGCCTGTTCGGGCACCGACCGGCACCGCCGCGCGCCGCCTCACGGCCGCGAACCTGCGATCCTCAGCGCGCCGCCTCGCCCTCGGCCAGCCTGCGCATGAGCTCGGCCACCGGCAGCAGGTCGCGGCAACGCCAGCCGTTGGTGCCCACGAAGTAGAAGCCCATCTCGTCGCCGCGCGCGGCGTCGAGCAGGTGATCGGCGATGCAGTAGCGCACCTCGTGGGCCACGCAGCTCGAGATGCACCGGTAGTGGCACTTGAACCCTGGAAACTCGCCCCGCTCGAAGGCCGCGAGCAAGGGCCCGCGGATGACGCGCCCCAGCAGACCCACCGGCGTGCGGGTCAGGGTGATGTCGTCCGGGCCGCAGGCCAGGTAGCGCTGCTTGAACCCCGGATCGACGTCGCACTCCTCCGTGATCACGAAGCGCGTGCCCAGCTGAACCGCCCGCGCGCCGAGGTCGAACAGGGTCCACGCGTCCTGGTGATCCCAGACTCCGCCGGCGGCGATGACCGGGATGTCGCCCCAGCGCGCGGCCTCGGCGACGACCTCGGGCACCAGCGCTTCGAGTTGGAAGGCGGGATCGTCGATCTGCGCCTCGGAGAAGCCGAGGTGCCCGCCGGCCTTCGGCCCCTCGACCACCACCGCGTCCGGCAGGCGTCCGTCCGAGAAGGTCGTCCAGTATCGGCACAGGGACCGCAGCGCGCGGGCCGAGCTGACCATGGGGATGAGCGCCACGTCGCGATCCCCGACGAGCGTGGGCAGCTTCAGGGGCAGGCCCGCCCCGCACACGATGGCGTCGGCGCCCCCCTCGAGGGCGGCCGCCACCAGGGCCTCGAAGTGGGTGATGGCCACCATGATGTTGACGGCGACGATGCCCCGCCCGTCGGCGCGCTGCAGGGCAGCCTGCGTCTCACGAACCACCGCGCGCACCCCGTGCGGATCGTCGCGCCTGCGGGCCTGGGCCTCGTCGATGGGGATGGGCAGATCCGAGGCTTGCCCCAGGCCCTGTGCGGCGAGCGTTCCCATGCCCCCGCAGGCCGCCACGCTGCCGGCGAGGCGCCAGCGCGAGACGCCCACGCCCATGCCCCCCTGCACGACCGGGATGTCGAGTCGTCGACCGCGGATCGTGAGAGGTGGGAGGGCGCCGCGCACGCGTCGGTCATAGCACGCTCGCGCGCGCCGTTGGGTCGTTGTAGAAGGCTCGGGGAGGACGCCATGTCCCAGGCCCTCGACTTCATCGCCGCGCCCACGCCGCCCCTCGCCCTGCCGGCCCCCGATGAGGAGACGCGCATGATCGGGGAGAGCGTGCGCGCCTTCATGGATCGCGCGGTGCTGCCTCGGGCCGGCGCGCTCGAGGCGGGCGACCACGAGGCCCTCCGGACCCTCTTCGCCGAGGCCGCGTCGCTGGGGCTCACCGGCCTCGAGGTCCCCGAGCGCTTCGGGGGCCTGGGCCTGCGCCCCGCGGCGGTGTTGCGCGTGGCCGCCGAGGTCGCCCGTCAGCCCTCCTTCGCCATCGCCCTCGGCGCCCACGTGAGCATCGGCACCTTGCCCCTGGCCCTCTTTGGGACCGAGCCCCTGCGCGCCCGCTACCTGCCTGACCTCGCCTCGGGCGCGCGCGTGGCGGCCTACTGCCTCACCGAGCCCGAGGTGGGCTCCGACGCGCTCGCGGTCCGCACCCGGGCCACCCTGGAGGGCGACCATTACCGGCTCGACGGCGCGAAGCAGTTCGTCACCAACGCGGGGCTCGCGGGCCTGTTCACCGTCTTCGCGCGCGTCGAAGGGCAGGGCTTCACGGCCTTCGCCGTACCGGCCGAGACGCCGGGGGTGGTGGTGGGCGCGCCCGAGCACAAGATGTCGGTGCGCGGCAGCCCGACCGCGCCGGTGATCTTCGAGGGCGCGCGCGTCCCGGCGGACCATGTCATCGGCCCCGTCGGGGGTGGACACCGCGTGGCCTTCCCCATCCTCACCCTGGGGCGCCTCAAGCTGGGCTTTACGGCGGCCGGCGCGGCGCGCGAGGCCCTGCGCCTGGCGGCCGCCTACGCCGCCGAGCGTCGGCAGTGCGGGCGCCCGATCGCAGAGTTCGAGTTGGTGAGGGCCAAGCTCGCCCACATGAGCGCGCGCGTCGGCGCCCTGGAGGCCTGCTGCGAGCGCCTCGCCGCCCACATCGACGCGCAGGCCCCGGCCGGGCTGGGCGCGCTGCCCCCCGCCGGCATCCTGCGGTTGCTGCGCGATCTCGATCCGCTGGCCGCCCTCATCAAGCTGCTCGGGAGTGAGGTCGCCGGCTTCGTCGCGGACGAGGCGGTGCAGATCTTCGGTGGCTATGGCGTGGTGGAGGACTATCCCGTCTGCGGCCTGTACCGGGACGTGCGGGTGTATCGCGTCTTCGAGGGTACAAACGAGGTCAATCGGCTGGTGCTGGGCGGGGCGCTGCTCCGGCGGCAGCGCGTGGACGCCGCGGGCCCGGGTGGGGGAGACGAGCCGCCGCGGGACGAGCCGCCGCGGGACGAGCCGCCGCGGGACGAGCCGC
>CALBMW010000591.1 GCA_937896275.1 uncultured Myxococcales bacterium | reverse complement strand
GGCTGCTGGGCCGCCCCGACGCGGTCGAGGCGCTGCGCCGAGGCGCGCAGGACGCCGCGGCGCGCCCCGCCACCCTGCTGGCCTACGGCAACGCCATGCTCGACGCCGGCGACTTCACCGAGGCGCGCGACGCGTTTCGGCGCTTGGCGAAGATCGACGCGGCCCAGGCGGACGCCCACTACGGGCTGGCGCGTGCGCTGCGTGGTCTGGCGGACGAGGCGGCGGCGAATCAGGCGCTCGTGGACTACATGGCCGCGCTCGCAGCGGCGCAGACCAAGGCGAACGGGCTCGAGACCGCCGTCAACCTGACCCGCTCCACCGCGGCGGTCTTCGACCTGTTGAGCGCCGGGCGCGTGGACGAAGCACGCGTCCAACTCGGCCGGGTGCTCGCCGTGGACGCCACCTTCGACTTGGTGCCGTTGGCGCGGGCCGCGGTGGCGCTCAGGTCGGGCGAGGACGCGGAGGCCGATCTCGACGCGATCATCACCCTCGTCAAGTCCGCCAACCCCAAGCTGGGGGAGCCCCAGAGATGAGGCGCGCGCTGATCTTGGCGGCCGCCCTGAGCGGGTGCGCCGACCGGGGCGCGCCACCCGCCGCACCGCCACCCGCCGCGCCGCCGATCGCGCAGCCGGTCGCGAAGGCGCCAGCCACGCCGCCCCCGGGCGCGTCGGCGGTCTCGTCCGCGACGCTCCGCTTCACCGACATCACCGAGCCCTCGGGCATCCGCTTCACCCAGTCCAGCGGTCGGTCGGGCCAGCGCTTCTATCTCGAGCCGCACGCCGGCGGCTGCGCAGCCTTCGACGCCGACGGCGACGGCCTGACCGACCTGTTCGCCGTCGACGGCGGCCCGCTACCCGGCTACGAGGGCCCCCACCAGAAGTCCAACCGCCTCTTCCTCGCCCGCGGCGACGGCACCTTCGAGGACGCCACCGAGAAGGCCGGCCTGAGCGGCCGCGACTATGGCTTCGGGGCCTTCCCGGCCGACTACGACGGCGACGGCGACGACGATCTCTTCGTGACCAACTTCGGCCCCGATCTGCTCTACCGGAACAACGGCGACGGCACCTTCACCGAGGTCGCCGCCACCGCGGGCGTCGCGGGGGCGGGCTGGAGCACCGGGGCGGCCTGGCTCGACGGTGACGGCGACGGCGATCTGGACCTGTACGTCGTGCACTACGTCGTCTTCGATCTGGCCAAGAACCGCGAGTGCTGGGCCAACGGCGTGCGCAACTACTGCACGCCCTATGGCTTCGAGGCCGAGGGGGACCGTTACTTCGAGAACCAGGGCGACGGCACCTTCCGCGACGCCACCGCCAAGGCCGGCGTCGCGCCCGCGAACGGCAAGGGCCTGGGCGCCGTGGCCCACGACCTCGACGGGGACGGACACCCCGACGTCTACGTCTCCAACGACGAGACCCCCAACCTCTATTACCGGGGCCTCGGCGGCGGCCGCTTCCAGGAGGCCGGCCTCGTCTCGGGGCTCGCGGTGAACGCCCACGGCGCGGTCCAGGCCGGCATGGGCATCGACGTCGGCGACCTCGACGGCGACCTGCGCCCCGACGTGATGGTCGCCAACTTCCAGAACGAGGGCATCGACGACTTCCGCCAACTGCAGCCCGGCGCCTTCACCGATCTCGCCGCCCGCACGGGCCTCGGCCTGGAGTCCAGCCGCGGGCTCGGCTTCGCGGTCCTGCTGTTCGACGTGGATCTCGACGGCGATCTCGACGCCTTCCTGGCCAACGGCCACGTCTGGGACAACATCGCCGAGACCCAGCCCCTCGTGACCTACGGCCAGCGCAACCTGCTGGGCCAGAACGACGGCGCGGGCCACTTCACCGAGGTGTCGACGCAGGCGGGCGAGGTCTTCCAGCGCGCGGATGTCACGCGCTCGGCCTGCCTGCTCGACGTCGACGAGGACGGCGATCAGGACGTCTTCCTCGTCAACCTGGACGCGGGCGCCCTGCTGCTGCGCAACGACACGCCCCGCGAGGCGCGCCACTGGATCGGCCTGCGGCTGGACGGCAAGGCGCCCAACACGCAGGCCTTGGGCGCGCGGCTGACGGTCACCGCGGGCGGGCGCACGCAGGCGCTCCAGAACTGGCGCGTCCGCGGCTATCTGTCGACCAGCGAGCGCACGCTCCGGGTGGGGCTGGGTGCGGCGGCCTCCGCCGAGGTCGTCGACGTCATCTGGCCCGACGGCACGGCGGCCCACCTGACCGACCTCGCCGCCGATCGAATCCATGCCATCGACCAGGCATCGGGCCGGGCCTCGCCCGTCCGTCGGGACCGGTGAACCGGCTCCTGCTCGGTTTGGCGCTCTGCGCGTGCGAGGCCCCCGACGAGGCGCCCGCGCGGCCCCCCCCCGACGACACGCCCATCCCGGCCCTCACCGTCGAGGTCACCGGCCGGGACTACGGCTGGATCGTGCGCTATCCAGGCCCCGACGGCGTGCTGGGGACGCCCGACGATGTGACCGATCGCCGCGATCTACACCTGCCCAAAGGCGCCCGGGTGACGGTGCGCCTGAGCAGCGAGGACTACGTCTACAGCTTCGCGGTGCCCCGCTTCCGCGTCCGCAAGATGGCCGTGCCCGACGTTCCCTTCGAGGCCCGCTTCGTGGCGAACGCGGAGGGCACCTTCGATCTTCTCGGAGACCCGATGTGCGGGTACAGTCACGACGACCTCCGCGGCAAGGTGGTGGTCGTCCCCCCCGCCGGGTTTCGCGCCTGGATGCAAACGAGGAGAGCACCTTGATCCCACCGCTGTCGAGGCTCGCCGCGCGCGCGCCCATCGGACTCTGCCTCGCCCTCGGCCTCGCGCTCGCCCTGCTGGCCTGTGACCGCGACAGCAGCGGGAGGGGACCGGGGGCAGACGCGCCGAAGACGGCTGGAGGCGACCAGGCCCGCGCCCAGGCCCCAGCCCAGGCCGCCGAGCCGCTCCCCGAGATGTTCCCCGTGACCCCCTTCACCTTCGTCGATCAGGCCGGCGCCCCGCTGGGGCTCGACGAGCTGCGGGGCAAGGTCTGGGTCGCGGACTTCATCTTCACCCTGTGCCCAGGCATGTGTAAGAAGCTCAGCGCGCGCATGGGACAGATCCAGAAGAGCCTGGCGGCGAAGCCGGGGTGGGAAGACGTGCGGCTGATCAGCTTCAGCGTCGATCCCGACTACGACACGCCCTCGGTGCTCGCCGCCTACGCCAAGAAGCAGGGCGCGGACGAGGGACATTGGCGCTTCCTGACCGGTACGCGCGCCGCGCTGTGGAGCTTCTCGCAGAGTGGCCTGAAGCTGGCGGTCGGCGAGCCCCCGGCCGGTCACGGCGAGCCGATCATCCACACCAGCAAGATGGTGCTCGTCGACCGCGACGGGCGCGTGCGCGGGTACTACGACGGGCTCACGGACGAGGGTCAGGCCGAGCTCGAGCGCGACGTGGCGCGCGCCCTGGCCGAGCCGCGCTCACCCGACGTCCCCTTCCCGGCCGAGGTGATGAGCCCCCCCTGGCTGGAGGGTCGCATCAAGGCCCAGTGGGCGACGGCCGACAAGATCGCGGCCTTTCACGACTTCGCCTTCGTCGACCGGCTGCCCGAGAGCGGCATTACGTTCCGCCACGGCATCGTCGACGACGCGGGGCCCAACGACAAGGCATCGCACTACGATCACGGCAACGGGGTGCCGGTGGCCGACGTGGACGGCGACGGTCGCCTCGACTTGGTCTTCGTCAACCAGGTCGGCCGAACCGAGCTCTGGCGCAACGTCGGGGGCGGCCGCTTCGAGGACCTCACCGAGGCCTCGGGCCTGACCCTGGCCGGGCGCATCGGCTCGGGCGCGTCCTTCGCCGACATCGACAACGACGGCGACGCCGATCTCTTCGTGACCACCCTCCGCGGCGGCAACCTGCTGTTCGAGAACGATGGAAAGGGCAAGCTCACCGACATCACCGAGAAGGCCGGCCTCGGCTACGTGGGTCACTCGTCGGGCGCCATCTTCTTCGACTTCGACCGCGACGGCCTGCTCGACCTCTTCGTGTGCAACATCGGTCGCTTCACGACGGATCTCCAGGGTCGAAACGGCTACTTCATCGGGTTTGTCGACGCCTTCGCCGGGCACCTGAAGCCCGAGCGCGCCGAGGCCTCGATCCTCTACAAGAACATGGGCGGCAACGTCTTTCGGGACGTCACGGTCGAGCAGACTCTCGTCGAGACCGGCTGGAACGGTGATGGCAACGCCGTCGATCTGAACGACGATGGCTTCCCGGACCTGTACCTGACCAGCATGCAGGGCGAGGACGCCTACTACGAGAACCAGGGCGGCAAGGGCTTCGTGAAGAAGACCCGCGAGCACTTCCCGCGCACGTCGTGGGGCGCGATGGGCGTGAAGTTCTTCGACTACAACGCCGACGGGCTCCTCGATCTGTTCATCACCGACATGCACACCGACATGGCACCCCCGGGGCTCGGCCCGGATCACGAGAAGGACAAGATCCCGGCCGACCAGATGTACCCGGCGGACTTCCGCGCGACGGACGTCGAGCTCGTCTACGGCAACGGCGCCTGGGAGAACAAGGGCGGCGGCCGCTTCGAGGAGGTGTCCGACAAGATCAACTTCGAGATGTACTGGCCCTGGGGTCTGTCGGAGGGCGATCTGAACGCCGACGGCTACCCCGACGTGTTCATCGACGGCGGCATGAGCTACCCCTTCCGCTATGGCATGAACACCGTGTTCCTCAACGAGGGGGGCAAGCGATTCGCCGACGCCGAGTTCATCCTCGGCGTCGAGCCTCGCCGCGGCGGCCGAACCGCCCGACCCTGGTTCGAGCTCGAGTGCGGCGGCGCCGACAAGGGCCACCAGCGCTGCCCCGCCGAGGCCAAGGGCCGCGTCACGATCTGGTCGGCGCGCAGCACGCGCTCGGCGGTCATCTTCGACCTCGACGATGACGGCGACCTCGACATCGTGACCTCGGAGTTCAACGACGCGCCCCAGGTGCTCGTCAGCGATCTCGCCGACAAGAAGCCGATTCATTTCCTGAAGGTGCGGCTCGTGGGCGTGACCTCGAACCGCGCGGGCATCGGCGCGCGCGTGACGGTGAAGGCGGGCGGCCAGGCGCGCATGCAGGTGAACGACGGCAAGTCCGGCTACCTGTCGCAGAGCCTCATGCCGCTGTATTTCGGCTTGGGCGACGCCGAGAGCGTCGAGGCGATCGAGGTGCTGTGGCCCTCGGGCAAGAGGCAGACGGTGAAGGGGCCGATCGCCGGGAACACGACGGTGGACGTGAAGGAGGAGTAGGGGCAGGCGAGCGGCGCCGAACCAGGACCGCGCCGCCCCGCTCCGCCCAGGACCGCTCCGCCCTAGCGCCCCCGCCGAGCGTCGAGCGCGCGCAGCCGCAGATCCTCCAGCAGCGGACGACCAGGGCGCGTCATCGTCGCCGTCATCGCGGCGGCGTGGGGTGACTCGGCGCCGACGCCATAGGGGTACACCGGCATCCCTCGGAAGGGCAGCGGCCCGACGGACTGGCCGCCCCGGGTGTGGAAGTTCGAGTCCTTGTCCCACCCCGACGTGCGCAGCAGGTAGTCCCGCACCATGCCGGGGGCGGTGGGCGGTGGCAGCTCGAAGGTCACCGTCAGCTCATCGCCCGCGTCGATGGTGACGGTGCGGTCGTCAGCGCGCGCGATCAGGCCCCGGACCTCGCCGTACGCGGTGTGGGCGCCTGGAAGCTGGCTCCAGCGGGCGGTCAGCGCGGGCACCAGCGTGTCATAGTCCCACTGCGCGGGGCCGTCGCCGGCGCCGCCGGTGCGCACCAGCGTGGCCAACCCACGGAAGTGCAGATCGGCGCTGCGCAGCCTCAGCGGTGTGCGCGAGAAGCGCCCGGCCTCGCCACCATCCACGGCCAGCGCGGCGCGGTCCCAGTACACCTGCAGGTCGGTCACGATGCGTACGCGCGGATCCTCGGGGCGCAGGACACCGTCGAGGTCGACGGGGATGCCGCGGGTCGTCGTGCCGGCGGGGAAGCCCATGTCCGCGATGCCCACCGTCCAGCCGCCGTGACCGTCGGGCACCTCGAGGCGCGGGGGCAGGCCGAGGGGGCGGTCGGCCTGCGCCGCGGCCACGTTGCTGTTCGCGCCGGCCCAGAAGACCCAGCCGTCCAGGTACAGCATGGGGTGGTCACCGGCCTCGATCGGGCCGAGATCCAGCTCGATCGAGTGGGGCGTGACGATGCCTGGAATGGCAGTTGTTTCAAAGGCTTGCACCACGTCACCGTCGCGCGCGCGCAGGGCCGGCAACACGTCCCGCCCCGCCTGATCGCGGGCGGCGCGCGGGGGGCGGGTGGCGGCCGACGCGTACAACTCGCGCTCGGGGAAGGGCGGCGCCTTGCAGCGCCCGTCCGCGACGAGCTCCACCTCGGGCGGGTGATCGACGGCCTCCAACTCGACCGAGTCCAGGTAGGCGATCTCGCGGAACTCCTCCTTCATCTGAAGCACCAGCGCGCCGTCCTTGGCCACCATGTCCGCGCCGCGGATGAGCAGGGGCTCGTCCACGTCGGGGGTGATCATGCCGTCGGGCCCGACGGGGATGCCGATGGGGGCCTGCCCGAGGAAGTCCCCGTGAAAGCGGAAGGCCGCGCCGTCCCAGGTGTAGAGGAAGGGGCACGAGCCCAGCAGGCCCGCGGGCTCCTTGATCTCGGCGAAGCCAGCCTCGACGTCCGAGAGCGCTTGGTAGGCGCCGTTCGGCCACCGCACGCGGATGACGTCGGCCTGCGCGGCGGCCCCGAGGCCCACGTGCAGGGGACCACCGGTGGCGCGCTGCCAGCCGTAGCGGTCGCCCACCACGACCTCGACCGCCGCGCCCACGCCGCCCCGGTTCGAGGCGCGACCGCTCAGGTGCAGGCGCAGGCTGCGCGGCAGGCCGGGCGTGCGGTTCATCAGCGCGAAGGGGCCCTGCTCATCGGCGCCCACGATGTCGAGGCGACCGTCCAGATCCAGATCGGCCGTCGCCAGCGCGCCGACCACGCCGCCCTCGGCCGGGCGCACCGCGCGGAAGGCGTCGCCCGCGTAGCCGGTGAAGGTGCTCAGGCCGCGGGGCGCGGTCGCGGCCACCAAGTCGACCGCGCCGTCGTTGTCCAGGTCGCCGGCGGCCACCGCGGCGCCGCCCTTGCCCAGGGCCCGTGGCTGACCGAAGCCGCCCGCCGCGCCACGCCGCAGTTCGAGCGTTCCCGCGCGCGCGGCCACCAG